>JAKSUL010000009.1 GCA_024409055.1 Bacilli bacterium | reverse complement strand
AGCTGATTTCCTCTAGCGGTCGAGACTTTATCGCTATACATCTCACCGATTTCTTTGATTGTGAAATCCGAAGTGAAGATAGTTAGCAATCCGGCTTTGCTTCTAGCGTTAATTATCGGGAAGAGGAGGCTTGAGAAGACGAATTCGCTCTTTTGTTCGTTTCCAAAATCGTCAAACACCACTACCGGAGTCGAGCAAAGTCTATCGACGGCTTTGGAGAATTCGTCTTTGCTATTGAAGGATAAATCCTTCAGTTTATCGACCAATGAGGTTGTGTCGCAGAAAGCGATGGCCTCTTTTCCTTTTTTGGCCAATGTATTGGCAAGAGCGACGGTGAGGTATGTGCGGCCCGATTTATAGGATCCATTTATGAAGAGCCATCTATTGGATTGGCCTTTGGCAATGGCGACCATAGATTTTATTATTTCGTTACGGTTATTGCTTTTATCGACTGTAAGCAAATCTTTCCCTAGCCATTCGTCTGGGAAATCCTGAATCCAGAAGCGAGAACGGAGCTCCAAAATCTCCGCGACTTTCTTGCAAGGGCAAACACCGAAAGAGAGGTTTTTGCCATCGAAATCGATCGTAGACCAATATCCCTTTGTTTTCTTAGGACATTTATCCAAGCCTGGGCAAGTCTTGCAAACATCGCGATCGCCTTTGTATTCCATAAGTAGACCGACGTTTTCATAGACCTGTTTGGTGGTCATATTGAAAGATTGGATGTCGGCGTAAACATCCTTATCGGCCTTAAGCTCGGCCATATATTGTTTCTTGAGGTCGTCGATATCGTCCGTCCTCATGGATATTGTCGGTATTTTTGCGCGTTCCATATTTTTTAATTATAAAGATCAGCCAGCAAAGAATCGATCTCTTCGTCGGTAACCGTTTCTTCCTTTTTCGCTTCGACAGTCGGTTTTTCTTCTACCACCGCTTCTTTTTCTTTCTTAACGTAGGTCTTTTTGGCGTAAGTCTTGGTCGCTTTGCCGCTGCTACGTTTCTGCGTCTTCAAAAGATAATCCATGGCATCGCGGGCATTTTTGACGTCTTCTCTAGCCAAAGAAGCGCCAATTTTCTCGCATAACGACCTATTGAGTAGGTTGTCATTTGTTTGAAGAACATAAGAAAGCAAAGCGTTGATGACCGGGGCCGGAAGACCCAACTCAGTTCTTAGGGACTCGATGATCTTAAGGTCACTGGCCACTGGCTTATGACCATTTTGTAGAGCAGTCAAAAAATTGACTGGGGTGAGATCATCCATTTTGCGGATCAGTTGAGCGATGGGCGTATTGGAAGAAACATCGGATTTCTCCCCTTCTTCCGCTTTCTTTAGATACGGGAATTCCGCTAAATGGCGGCATTCTTCGTCGAAAGAAAGGAAGTCGACGCGTTTGCCCATCGGGGCGCTAGGCTTAAAGTTTCTGCAGAGGGCCTGAGCGACCGTTTCTCCGCCTAAAGAATATAGAACTGCGAACTTCTCAACTCGACGCATCTCTCCTTTGGAGAGGTTATGCTCGTTTATGTCGAGTTTATGAAGTTCTTCGATGAATTCGGTCAAATTGAAATCGGTCTTGATGTGATCGATTTTGTGCCCTAAAGCGTCATAGGAGACTTTGCCGTTATACGCTGGATCATTGAAGTCTGGCTCGAAGTAATTCTTGAAGGTGGTCGTCACTTCCTCGAATCCTTCTACCGGTGCGGAAGGACTATATTTTTCAACAAGCTCATTGAAGGCCTTTTCCCCGATCCTTTTGCGGAGGGTTCCGACGAATAAAACGTCGTCGAAGAATTCCCTCGGATCTTTTGGACAATAGGTGCAATAAACAAAGAAACGAGCTTCTTCGCTTTCTTTGAAGTAAGTGCGGACCAAGCCACAAGCTTCAAGAGGCTCAATCGCCTGGAAAAATTCGCCGGCTTTTAAATCGAGTCGGCGGAACAATTTATCGTGGGTCAACAAGGCGCCATCCAAAGTCGGATCAAGAAGCAAAGCGAGATAAACTCCCACCGCTTTCGCGCCAATTAACGGGGAATAAAGATCGACCAAAGACATGCGGTCGACATCGGAGACGAGCCCCATTTTTTTAACTTCATAGAAGTCGCTATTTCCAACGTCTTTCATATATCCCCCTTTTGAGCACGGCAAATTGTAGAAGAGAAAAGCCTTGTTGACCACAATAAAATCTAGACACAATCATAGATTAGTTGCTCTTTCCACATACGGATTCGCTTAGAAAACCCCGTTAAATCTAAGGTATTTATCCTTTTCCACATCTTCATCCACATTTTCCACAAATTTTGTCCATCAAATACAGCAATGCATTTCTTTATTTAAAGAAAGGAAAGGCATATAATCTACCCGATAAATTTAGAGGTTTTTAATATGATTAAAACAATCGGTATCTTAACTTCAGGCGGCGACGCCCCGGGAATGAACGTCGCTATTCGCGCCGTCGTCCGTTCCGCCATCGCCCAAGGCCTTAAAGTCTATGGCGTCAACTGCGGATACAAAGGACTCGTCAATGACGATATCCACGAAATGACCAGATGGTCCGTTAGCAACATCATCAATAGAGGCGGCACCATTTTAAGGTCTGCCCGTCTTCCTGAATTCAAGGAACTCGAAGTCCGCGAAAAGGCCGTCGAAAATCTTAAGAAACACGGAATCGAAGCTCTCGTCGTCATCGGCGGAGACGGCTCCTATATGGGTGCTAAAAAGCTCACCGAAATGGGCATTAACTGCGTCGGTCTCCCGGGCACCATCGATAACGACATCGCTTCTAGCGATTACACCATCGGATTCGATACTTGCTGCAACACCATCATCGAGTGCATCGATAAGATCCGTGACACCACTGAAAGCCACGATAGATGCGCCATTATCGAAGTCATGGGCAACCACTGTGGCGACCTCGCCTTGTGGAGCGGTATCGCCGAGGGCGCCGAGCTCGTTTTGACCCCTGATCACCCAATGAGCGACGAAGATGTCCTTAAGACCCTCAACGCCATGCGCGCCGAGGGAAAGAAGAGAGCTCTCGTCGTCGTTGCCGAAAAGCTTTATCCGAATATCGCCGACTTCGCCAAAATGATCGACGAAAACACTCCTTACGAAGCTAAATACGAAGTTCTTGGCCGTCTCCAGCGTGGCGGATCCCCAAGCGCTTTCGACCGTGTCATGGCCGCTCGCATGGGTGCCTACGCCGTCGATGCTTTGATTGCCGGAAAAGGCGGCATCTGCGTCGGCTTAGTCAATAACAAAATCGTCGACATGGATATCTACGAAGCCCTTAAGCTTCCGCGTGATAAGCACGCCGATATGATTCGTCTTATCGACCTCTTGGCCTAATAACGATTTGAATCAAATAGACGCCTTAATGGCGTCTTTTTTTGTTCTAAAACAAAAGGCCTCCGCGATTAGCGAAGACCTTGATTGTTATTGTCGATAAAATGAGGCGTTATTTCACCTTTTTATCCGTGATCACGAGTCCAGCCTCGTAAGTTAAATTAAGGAGAACGTCGTATCCCCACGGACAGGATGGGTGGATTGCGTTATTTCCAGCTTGCCCGCCCATGCCGTAAAGTTCCGGAATCGGCTCTTCTTTTTCGTTGCAAAGACCATGGTATGTGTCGATGACTTTAAGCCATGTTTTATCCTCAGCATATTGATAAATCTTGTTGTTGATGGCTTTGATGTTGGGGTTTGCGTAGCTTAAACCGATCCTTTGTTCGATCGTCCACCAATAAATGGTGGTGTTTGGCATTTCCTTATGGGCCATCTCATAGATAGTCTTCAAACTTTCGGCGACTGTGTCGACGGATAAACTTCCGTCGAAGTAATCGTTAGTGCCGACGTGGAGAACGATGGCTTTTGGCTGATAGGCGATGAAATTCTGGAGGAAGTAAATCCATTGAGACGCTCTAGAGCTCGATATACCGACCGTATAGGCGTTTTTATTGACGAAACGAGTCGTGTAGAAGTCAACAAGGAACCATCTTTCATCCATGAAGGAGTCGCCTGCGAACAAAACGAGTTCGCCTTCGTCATAATCGAAAGAGCTTAAACCGTTTTTGACCGCTTCGAGCCTTTCTTTATCCGTGTCGAGGGAGCGAGGCTTGCCGGATGAATCCGCCCCTTCGTTATGGCCTTTAACAGTGACTTTGAAGTTTATCTTCTCGTCACCTTTTGTGGCAGTTACCGTGGCGATGCCTTTGGTGATGCCGGTTATCTTATGGCCGTCTATCCTAATCAAGGAGGAACTAGAAGAGTAGGTAATCAATGAAGGGTCGTCATTGGTTTTTGGCTCAACATAGAGGAAATACCCCTCGAATAAAGAGGTGTCATCAACGCTAAATGTCGCATCAGCGTGCCCTACTTTTACTTCAAAAGATGTATTGAAATGGGCCGATTGAGCAGAAACGACTGTAATGGAATCTCCGACTAGACCAGTGACAATTCCGTTTTCTATCGAGATGTTTTGACCCGTGAACGTATAAGAAAGAGGCTCTGCCAAAGAAGGTTTGGAGAAGGTGGGCTCAATGGTTGCCGTTCCTTTATGATCGACTTCGATATCAGGGATCGTTACCGTTCCGTAATCAATCGAGACGGTGACCTTAAAGCTGGTGGAAAAATGCTCGGACACAGCCTTTACCGTTGTTTGTGTTCCTTCAACAAGTCCTTTGACGATGTAATCGCGTCCAGATTTGGTGATGGAAATGGAGTCGCCATCAAAAGAATAAGTCAAATTCTCCCTCATCTCCGGTTTGGAGAACTCAGGGGTGATGAGCGAGGATTTTCCAAATCCCAATTCAATGTCCTGGATGGTTACGGATCCAAAATCGACAACGGAAGATTCCGGGGAAGAGTTATTTCCGCATGAAGATAAACTCATTGTCAAAATGGACAAAAATCCAACTGACATAACCAATAGATTTCTTTTGCGCATTTTCATATTTGTTTCGACCTTTTTGAAAGAAAGGCCACATCTCTGTGGCCCTTTGTTGTTCGTCTAATTATTTAGCTTTCTTTTTGCGAACCAAGGCAACACAGCCTACTGCGGCCGCGACGCCGATGGCGGAGACGGAAATGATAGCCATTGTATCAATCGGCTGGGAGAGCGTGGAGATGCTCATTCCGCCCAAGATTCCATTGGTGGTCAGATCGTCGCCGTTGGCATTGGCCCAAGCGGTGAGCCTATCTTTGGCGTAAGCGAATTGGCCTTTGGTGCAGAAGAGGTCTTTGGCGCCTTGGGTCATGGCGTTATAGGCGGTCTTGGCGGCCGGATAATAAGTCATGCAGTTGCCAGTATCGCTACCGTCGGTATAGGCGATTTCCGGGTGCATGTAATTCTTGTTGAAGGCGATGGCTTCAGCGGCGGCATCGGCTTCGGCGCCGGCATAAACCCTAACGTTCCTATAACGTGAGCTCTTGACGTAAGAGGTATCGACGTTGAACTCGTAGGCATCGTTGGCGGTTATTGTATCTCCGAGGGCCATGGAATTGGTCAAATCGAAGTTGGCCAATGCGGCGTTATTGGAGAGCTGATCATTGATGTAGAGTTTCAATGTGGTGCCAGACTTATAGATGGCTAGCTTGTTGTAGGTGTTGACGGTGACTTTGCCTAAGGAAGTGCTGTCGTTCCAGGTTGTGCCATTCCACCAATAGCTGCTCGTTTTCGAGATGTATGCGCAATCGGCGACCATGTCGGTAGAAGCACCGGAAACTTTGAAGGCGATGTTCAACCATTTATTCACGGTGGTGTTCTTGATGTAGAAACCCATGAAATTGAAGTTGCCGGTGTTGGTTGTCTCGTTTAACGCAGTGGCTTTGAATTCGGTCTCGAGATAGATGCTTCCCTTAGATTCTTCGCTAGAGATGGCGATTTTGCTTCTAAGGTTATAACTTCCCCTGCTGTCTTTTCCGGATTCGTTACCAGCGGAGTAGGTCGTATCACCAGTTTGGATCACATGGTGATCTGAATTCCACGCCGTTGTTGCGGCTGCGCCTTGGGCGTAAGAATAATCGACAAAGGTGGCCTGTCCGCTCATAACCGACAAAGAGGGATACATTTCAGTCGTTGTGGAGAGGAAGGAGCCAGCTTTCAAATCGCTAAATTTATAAAGGCCGGTTTTAGAGTTTTCTGTATAGCCGGTTAAGATCTGGGAGCCATCCAAAGCAAGATAGACGTTCTCACCCTCCCTATAAAGGCTCATGGTGTGATATTTGTCGTAGCTAGCAGGAACGAAACCTTTCGGGTTGGCGTCGGTCTTTGTAATGTTATAGATGGTGGTCATCTTGTTCCAAGGATCGGTAACGCTTGTCTCGGAACCCTCGCTGGCGGAGAAAGCGATCTGGCTTGCGACGCCATCCTTATAGTAGACATAAGCGGCCAAGAAGCCTTCGTCACCGGCAATAGAAACGCCGGCACGGAAGTCTCCCGACATTCCACCGCTCGTGGCAGAATCGGCTTGGAAGGTCGCGGTCACATAGTTTTTCGTGGACTTGCCACTTTCGGTGAACGGATTGACCCAGTGTTTGGTGGAAGCGCCCTTACCTGTGAGTGGCGCAACCGTGGCACTGCCGGCAGCTTCGACAAATGGAATCTCGGCAGTTTTGTCCGTGGCAACAACGCCAGCGACGGCGCCAGCGCTAAGGACGGATAACGCAGCGAGCAAACCAAAGCGAGTTTTCGTTTTTTTAGGCATAAAAACCTCCTGAATAAAAATATTTGCAATTGGTAATTTACAAATTACTACAAAAGGTAGGCTTTTATTTCAAATAATAATTTTCCTATAGTAAAACTTAAGATTTAGTAGTTTTTCGAGAAAAAATTATTGTTTTCTAAACTTTTTAGTGGTTGTGCCCGTATATTCTTTGAATTCGGATGTGAATTGCGAGAAAGAGCTATAGCCGCAGGCGATGGCTATTTCGCTGATCCTGTTATCGACGGATTTAAGTAGAGATATGGCTCTGTTCAACCTTAGATTTTTAATATACGTCTTGAACGTGACACCGAACTTTTTCTTGAAGATATAGCAAAAATAATTGGGGGCTACGCCAGAGATGTTAGCCACTTTATCAAGGGACACATTCTCATTGAAATGCGAATGGATATACATGATGGCCGAATTGAAGGATTTTTCAGTCGCGGCGATGTTGATGGTTTTCGTGTATCTACGTAACGCTTCGATGGCGAGTTGAGAAATCAAAAATCTTGCGACGTCATCGGTATATTTGTCGGGGTTCTTCTGCTCGTTCACAAGCCTAATGAAAACCCCCTTTATCAAATCAAAAGAGTCTTCTTCGATATGGGCCACGATCGCGTGTCCATTTATTGAGACGAATTCCTTGATTTTGTCGTCTAATATCGAAAGGTCAAATTGGCATTTAGCTAACGTCACCGCGCCTCTAGGCGTGTATTGGTGAAAATCAAAAGGATTAAGGAAATAAAAGTCCCCCTTTTTCATCTCGTAGATCTTGCCGTTTATCGTCTGGGTCACTTCCCCGTCGCAGATAAGGTGAACCTCAAAAAACTCATGGATATGGACATGCATCGGATTCGTTCTTTCCTTGATGTCCGCCTTATACAAACGGCCTTTGAATTCATCTGTGCTCTTGAAGACAAAAGTTGACATAATCTTAATATCTCGCTCTTTTTCAATAATAAAACACTATTATTTTAATATCGAGAGCGTAAAGATAAAGGCGTCAAGAGAAAGAAGCCTATGAATATCGCTGAATTGGACAAGAATTTTGCGCTAGAGAAGAACGAAGCTAAGAATATGGTTCTTTTAGGCGAAGAATCTTTTTCGCTATTCGGCCTTTTCAAGACGAAAAAAGGTTACTCAAGAATTAATCCGAAATCGCTTCGACAAATGCCGCCGAATATAAAGGCTTTATCCAGAAATACCACAGGCGGAAGAATCTGTTTCTCCACCACATCTAGATACATTCACTTGAAAGCGAAGATGCCGCTATTCGTCTTCCCGCAGGTAAGCGAAGTCAGCGCTTCGGGATTCGATATGATCGTCAAAGATGGAGACAAGGTTTACACAAAACTATTGCCTCAGCCATATCAAAAACGAAATAAAGGCGACTACTCATATACGGCGGATCTAAAAAACAACGAAAGCAAGGACATAATCCTCAACTTCCCTTTGTTCAATTCCCCCACTTCGGTGGAAATATGGGTTGAAGAAGGAAAAGAAACTCGCCCTTATAATCCTTATTTATTAAATAGGAAATTATGCTTCTATGGATCGTCAATAACCCATGGGGTTGCGGTGAGCAGACCGTCGAACACATTCGCTAACCAAGTATCGCTTCAAAGCGGGTGCGATTACGTCAATCTCGGCTTCTCGGGCAACGCCAAAGGAGAGATGGAAATGGCTAAATACATCGCCTCCTTAAATAGCGATATCGTCGTAATCGAATACGACCACAATTCCTCGCTGGAAGAATTAAAGGAAAGGCATTACCCCTTTGTGAAATACATAAAGGAGCATATGCCGAACTCCCATATCATCGTGATGTCGAGACCAGACTATCACGGTAGCGAGGAAGATAAACATCGCCTTATGGCGATCAAGACAACATGTCGAAAACTAAAAGACGAAAAAATCCATTTCTTAGATGGATCAAAGATATATAAGCCGCTTGAAGAAGACCGTTGTTCCGTGGATGGAACTCATCCTAACGACATCGGCTCGCTCCTCATCCAAAGAAGGCTATTAAGAATCATGGAGGGTATATTGAATGGAAAAGACAGTGTTAAAAAACGACAAAGCTTATAAATACGGTTGCGGACGTTTTCTGCAATATCCAGGTTTGATCAAGACCTGCGGAAATGAAATAGCCGCCATCGGAAAAAACCCTTTGATAATCGGAGGCGAAATAGCGACTCCAATCGTTAGGAAAGACCTCGAAGCAACGCTTAACGAAAACGGCGTTAAATACGACTGGGTGATATTTGAAGGACCTTGCTCGCACGAAGGTGCAATTGAGTTTGCCGAATCAATCGGCGATCACGACTGCATCATCGGCGTTGGCGGAGGGCGAATCATGGACTTCTCCAAACTCGTCGCTTCCTACGCCAAGTTGCCGGTCATAACCATCCCGACTTCTTCCGCCACCTGCGCTTGCCTTACTCCGCTAAGCGTCTGCTACAACAAAGACGGCACTACTTTCGGCGGAACGCAGCTTAAGAACCCGGTTTCTCTCGTCATCGTCGATATGGACATAATGGCCAATCAGCCAGTGAGGCTCTTAAGAGCCGGCGCTTATGACGCTCTTGCCAAAAACATCGAGCTTAAGCAAAGGGTCTCTTCACCATATGACTACAGCGAATACATCGGCATGAGAACCGCTGTTCTCCTCGCCGACTTCATCGCCGACGCGATCAACAAATCCTTGAAAGAGGCCGAAAAGGCAATCGAGGAAGGAAAGCCGAATAAAGGTTTAGAAGACATCGTCTATGTGTCAACAGTCCTCGCGGGCCTATGTTCCAACTTGGTAAACGGATCCAAACAATGCGCAATCGCTCATAAATACTACGAATTCATCAGGTTCTTCTTCCCTCATGAATCCAAGGGCTATATCCATGGCGAATTAGTCGCCACCGGGCTCATCGCTCAGCTTTATTTCAACGGAGACCACGAAGGCTCCAAGAAATTCGCAGAAAAGCTTAGATCGGAGGGATTCCCGACCTGCGTCAGCGATATGGGAATCAAGATGGGTGAAACGTTCTTCGAGGATTTCTATGCGAAATTGCTCGTCAGCAGCGTCCTCATCAACGAAGGAGAAGAAAGAAGGGAGTTAGCAAAAGAATCACTTAAGACGATTCTTAGATAAATTATGGAAAAACAGCAAATCATTTCATTCTTGAATAAAGACCGCTACATCGCAGTCGTTAGAGGAATCGGCAAAGAAAACATCGTCGAATTAGCCAAAGCCTTCTATGAAGGCGGAATCAGGTGTATGGAATTGCCGCTATCGCAAAAGGCCCCCGAAACCCAGCAAGAGACTTTTGAAATGGTCGAAATGCTCGTGAAAGAAGTCGGCGACAAAATGGCGATCGGCGTCGGAACCGTCTGCAGCAAAGACCAAATCAAAAAAGCCAAAAAGGCAGGTGCCACCATTTTGGTTTCTCCTCACCTTGACTTAAAGGTCCTCAAATACGGCCTTAGGAAAGGCTTTGTTTGCATACCGGGCGCTTACTCTCCAAGCGAAGTTCAAACCGCTGCCGCTAACGGAGCAGATTTCGTGAAAATCTTCCCAGGCCACTGCGTGAGCGAGAAATACATCAGCGAAATCTCCAACATCCTCCCGAAAGCCAAGTTGATGTTGTTTGGAGGATTCACGAAAGAAAACTGCAAATCTTGGATGAAAGCCGGTGCTTTCGGCGCCGGACTTCAATCGGCGATTTTGGACAAAGAAGCCATCGCGAATAAGGACTTTGCCAAGATCACCGCTTTATGCAAGGAATTCACTGACCAAAATGAATAACAAGATAGGAATCAATATCGGCGGATTTGAAAAGGCCTTCAAAAAGGATTTCAAATCGTATCTGCCTAATCTAAAGAAGACAGGCGTCGATTGCCTTGATGTTTCATTGTGCGACGATTGGAATAAGCCGAGCCCTTATTTTGCGAAGGACGAATACAAATCGTGGGCCAAGGAATACAAAAAAACCTGCGACGAAAACGGGCTCATCGTCAATCAAACGCACGCATTCTTCCCTTTGGAAAGAGCGGAATACGATTGGCTTATCAAAGAACTTGAAAAGGAAATAGAAGCCACCTCCATCTTGGGTGCTAAGTACATGGTGTTCCATTTCGGTTTGTTCTCAATAAAGGAAGAAGACCGTGAAAAGAACTTCAAGCTCAATTATCAGATCTTCAAAACGCTTGCTCCGACATTACGTAAATACGGCATCACCGGATGCTTAGAAACCCTTTGGGAAAACGACGAACACGGAATCATGAGGAAAACCTTGATCTCCACTCCTGAAGAAATCCTCTCCTTCATCGACGCTCTCGGCGAAGATTGCTACGCCGTCTGCGTAGACACCGGACACGTCAATATCCTCGATCTTCCTATAGATGAGACGATCGAAAAATTCGGGGACAAGCTAAAGGTCCTCCACATCAACGACAACCTTAAGAACAAGGACTCCCATTTGCCCATGGGTTTCGGCTCAATCGATTGGCGAAAGGTCATCGGATCCTTGGAAAAAATCGGTTATAACGGGGTCTTCAATATGGAACTCGCGATATATAACACAGTCGGAAAATACGACACCACACTCGTTTATGACTTGGCGAAACTATCAATTGATATCGCTAAGTCGCTTCTAAAAGGAGAACAAAAATGAAAAAAGGCAAATCTCTTCTAATCCTAACGCTTCTATCCTTATCTAGCTGCGGATCCCAAAGCGTTAACCCTTATGGCTATTATGATCAGCTAGAAAAAGATTACGACACAGATGTCTTCTTCAGGAACGACACCAAAGTCTATGGTGCTGACCCCGGATCTTTATACATCAGTGACGTCAATGATCCAAACTACGGATATTTCTACATCTACCCGACGACCGATCTCGAGATGGGCTGCCTTGGATTCGCCGCCTATAGAACCAAGAATTTCATCGATTACGAGACCGTTGGCCCCGCTTTCGAACCGACCGAGACATCTTTTTCCCAAACTAGTTTCTGGGCCCCGGAAGTCATCTTTGATGGCGAAGCCGACCAGTCCCAATATGGATTAGGTTCTTCGAAGGGCGTTTATTACATGTTCTATTCGGCCGACGACAAATACAACAAGATGGTCGGAAGTTACTACCCTCAATTTTTGACTCACGCCGATAAGAACGAATATAACTCCATCCGTTCCTCGATTTATTTACTCACCTTCTCCCAATGTGAGGCGATTATCAACGATTTCAGAGTCGAAGTCCTTCCGGAAAAATATCAGCCCTTTAGGAAAACCATCGAAAAATACATCAAGGCCTATGATAACGCGATCATCACCCTTGAAACGGAAGCCCAAAAGACCGAATTAGCTAGAGATTACGCCACAAGGCTCCGCTCCTCGTATATCCATATCGAAAACGTCATCAACGACTTCAATGTCGGCGTCGCCGTCTCCGCCTCGCCAAATGGGCCGTTCATCCAGTACACGAACACCGAAGAAAGCGCGACGAGAAGAGCCCTTTCAGAGCCAGATCCTTTCATCTCGGCCGAAGACTTATTCGAATACGGAAACGCTAAGGAAAACGTCTTATTCGACGGAGAAGAAGGCTTTGCCACAATCGACTGCAATCCTTTCGTGGATCCGGTCACAGGCGACAAATACCTCTATTTCGTTAGAAGGCACTCCTACTCTGGCGACACCAACTTCGTCGTCGGCATGAAGATGGGCGCTTCTTGGACCGATGATCCTGAATGGAACACCTTGAAGAGGCTCACCACCGTTAACAAGAAAACGGTTAACGGCGATGAAGGCGTCGATTATGAGCCATCCGACAACACCATCAACGAAGGACCGGAAATGATCTATGAAGATGGAACCTATTTCTTGACCTTCTCCGTCGATAACTGCAACACGCCTAAATACACGGTCGGAACAGCTTTATCTTCTTCACCTTTAGGTGATTTCACCAAATTGGAGAGGAGTGAAGGCGGATTGGTCTTGTCGATCTCCGATAAGCGCAGCTCCTCTGGATGCGGTCACCACTCCTTCGTAAGAGCCGGTGGCGAATTGATAATCATCTACCATGGCCACTGGATCGTCTCCCAAGGTAAGGGTCAAAGGAAGATCATGGCGGACCGCTGCTTCTTCACGAAGAACAACGACAATAAACCCGTCATCTATTGCAACGGCCCAACTAGCACCGTCCAACCGCAAATCGGTCCTAACGCCACTTATACCAATATCGCTAACGAAGCCAAAATCATCGCCTCCGATATCGCCGAGGATGTTTCCTATCTAGTCGACGGAATGGTTCCGGTCTACTCCTACAATTCTTTCGTCAAGGAATTCAATCCGGGAAAAGAAAAGATCACTTTGGATTTGAAGTTCAACACCTATAAGAAAGTCAAATCGGTTTTGGTCTATGACTCAATCAATTTGAGCACCGCTTTCGACAAGGTCGATACGATCAGACTCCACTCCATGAAAGACGGACAGCCGATCGTCTACACGCTGTCGGATGTTAAGGTCAACCCGAATGACATCGACGAAAAGAACGGCTTCGTCAACCAATGCGCCGCCGCCATCGCCGAATTCGAAGAGCTTAATGTAAACGAAATCGAAGTAGTCGTTTCAAAGAAAGGCGGAGTCGCCGTCGGCGAAATCGCCGTTTTAGGAGAGTAAGCCATGAAAAAGAAAAATTTACTTTTAGTTGCCGCTTCCTTAACCGTCCTCACAGGATGCGCAGGTGAGCCAAAAGCCGAAAACCCAGGTTACGAAGTCGATCACTATGCTAGCGATGCCAAAGTCATCGAAGGCATCAAACTCGACGCGAAAAGAGAGGCCGAATTCTACGTCGCCAATCCTTATGTTTCCGTCTCCAAAGACGTCAATAGGGACCAGGCTAAGTACAAGGCTTTCGCCGATACTCCAGAATGCGAGTCAAAAACATACGTTGGATATGGTGAACACGGTCTATTCCTTTATGCCGAAACAGATGACCAAATCGTCAATTTGAACTCCCCAACCATTTTCTCTAGAAGTGGCTATGAGTTTTATATCTGCTCTCCGGATGCCGATACGCCTTATGGGCATATTTACGAAGTAACGGTGAGCGCAGACGGAGCATTGCTCGTTAGAAGAAGATATAACAACGGCTCCGGCGGAGCTTATGAAAGGCTTCCTGCAGCAGGTGCTTATTCAGCCGGTAAGGTCAATCCAAACGGCGGATATTCCGTTGAAGCCTATCTCCCGTACACGTTATTAAATATGGAAGACGCCAAGGTCGAGGAAATCGGCGTTGGAACGGCTATGATCAGGCTTAATTCTGCCGTCGAATTCGATAACCACTACTTCTGGGAAATGCTCGATATGAACACCGGAAAAGTCAATCCGTCCGTCTTGGGCAGCTATCCTCTTTTCAAGAAAAACGGATACGTCCCAAGCGTTGAAGGCGCCAATTTTGAAAATCCGCATAGTTCTGGCATCGACGTTAGCAAAGATAACGGTGATTTCCCCGAAGTCACGTTCAGGAAAAACGGCCAGTTGACCTTGTTCTTGAAAGATAGTCCGACCTTCAAAGACGTCTATTGGTCCGCCAAGGTCAAAATCAACGACTTCTATAGAGGCGATGACCCACGTATCGGCATCATGGTCAAGACCAAAGCGACCGCGGAAAACTATTATTCCCAAGCCTACAACTTCCTTGAGCTCGATAAAAACGCCGGTGAGACTTACGTCATCAAAGATCAGTTGACTCTTCCCTCGGTCAGGAACTCCTCTGGAACCAAAAACATCTGGGATAAATCAACCAAAGTCATGATGGGTTCGCAAATCGAAAAAGGCGAATTCACCTTAGGCATCTATAGAAAAGGCGCCTCTATCTACACCTATTTAAACGACGTTCTAGTCACCGTCAAATCCGACATGGAATTCTTGAAGGAAGACACAGACATCTATTTAGGCTTGGTCTCTTGGTTCACCGGAGCCACCTTTAGCGAATACTACTACGTCACCGAGAATCTCGACGAATACATGAAGACGAAGAACAACGAATTCATTTACGACGAGCACTTGTCCAACAATTACGCCGACTCTTTCGAAGAAGGCGTTGTTTCGGTCAATTGCACCAAGAATTTGGGATCCATCGTCAATTTGGCCGAGACATTTAACGAAGCCGGTTTCATCGAAGCCACGATCACTTCGCACGACACTTATAACTATAGCGACTCTAGGTCTGGCGTCATGGTGACCTATCCGCTCGATAACGATTACTATCGTTTGGCTTTCTTGCTGAGGTATAACAACACCGAAACCTCCGACAAGAAAACGACTTACCTCGATTGCTATTTCCTCAAAAACGACATCATCACGTGGGATAGCTCCATGAACCTTCAAAAGGCTTCGTCCTTATCTTTAGGTGCTCAAAACAAGATGTCGGTTTACGTAAAAGACGGAGTCGTCAGCGTTTTAGTTAACGATGCCCTCGCCTTTGAAAAAGCCATCCCGACCCTTTCCTCCCGCACCGGCGATTACCGTCTTGGTTTGACCGGCTGGAAATCCGACAATACCTTCACCCAAATCAGCCACTTCAAAGGAGAAGAGGCCACCACTCACTTCGAAGGAGAAAAGAATTCTTCTTATTACCTTTCCAGCGAGAATACCCACGCCGGCTTAGGCGTATTCGGCAAGGTCGACCCAGTCTCCGGATCCGTTTCCCACACCAGCAATGGAGGATATGCCTCTTGGTTCACTAACAAAGACAAAGGCCTCATCACCGATGAAGCGGTCTACATGGAGGGTACCTTCAAATTGAACGTCAATAACGCCTGGTCTGACTTCGGTTTCATCGTCGGCGATGAAGCTAACAACACCGCCGCCAGAAGGCTCCGCGTTTGCCTTTACGCCCCTTCCGCCAATAGCTTGGTCACCCAGGTCAGGCTTAGGACCGTCAATTCTTCAGGCTCCAATGTCGAAGAAGGAAACACCCCGATCACCAACATCGATCTTTCCACCACTCCGACAAAGCTTGGCTTCTATAGAGAAGGAAACATTGTGAAGGTCTACCTAAACGACGTGTTAGTTCTTGAAAGAAGCACATGGAATAGCTGGGAAAGCGCCGCCACAACATCAAATTACTACGGCGTCTTCGGCCAAAACATCGGCACCGGCTTATTCGTTTCGGGCATCAAGATCCTCACCGGAACTGAGGCTCAAAGAAAGATCGCATAATGAAAGAAAACGGCATAGTAATCAACGTATTGGGCGATTCGATCACTGAGGCCGCCTATCTCCCCGTCGAAGAAGGCTTTTGCGGCTTACTCGAAAAAGAGCTTGGCTATGAAGTCAGAAACTACGGGGTCGGCGGCACTTCGATCGCCCCATCTATCTCTCCGAATTTGGAAAATCCCCAATATGATTTGGATTTCCTCCAAAGATTCGACAAGATGGATCATCACGCCGACGTTTTGATCGTGTTCGGCGGAACCAATGACTACGGTCATGGCGACGCCCCTTTCGGAACGTTAGACGACAATACTCCCCACACCTTCCTCGGCTCATTGAGAACCCTCTGCGAGAAGATCAAAAAGCACTACCGCAATAAGCCGGTAATTTTCATCACGCCGATGAAAAGAGAACTTAACGTTAGGCTTAAGCCGATGGTGAGCAAAGGCGAATTGTCTTATAAGCTTGAAAACTATGCCAATTTCATTTCCTATTTCGCCTCTATCTATGGATTCGACTGCATCGATCTATATCACGAACTCGATATCGATCCTTCAAAAGCCGAAGACAAAGAAAAATACACAAAAGATGGTCTTCATCCCAACGCCTTAGGGCACTCGATCATCGCCAAGAGGATCTTGAATAAGCTCAGCATACTCAGCACGTCCGACTTATCTTTGGATTGGACTTTCCATTACGAAAAAGACGGGTTCAGGAGTCAGGATTTTCTTGTCGACCTCCCCGTTTGTATGGAAGAGATACTGTCGAAAAACGGAATCGAAGGCCATCCTTATTTATCCACAAATACCTGGGACTACGAAAAATACGAAGACTGTCACCAATGGTATTCAAAGAGATTTAAATCCACCAAGAAAAGTGGAGTTCTCTCATTTAAGGGTATCGACACCATCTCTGAGGTTTATCTAAACGGAAAACTTATCGGAACGACCGACAACATGTTCCTTCAACACGATTTTATCGTGGATAACCTTGCCGAAGAAAATGAGCTTACAGTCCATATCCTTCCAGCGGTTAGCGAAGGCAAAAAGATCCCGCTTCCCGATTATTGCTTTGCCAATAAATACAATTACGAGTCTCTTAATATCAGGAAATGCGCCTCTTCGTTTGGATGGGATATTTTCCTTCGCGCACCATTAGGTGGCATCTGGAAAAAGGTATATCTATCCGAAGAAGAATGCGTATTCGACAAGATGCGTCTAAACGTCGATTACGATTGTGAAAACGGCTATGTGAGTTGTCACTTCGACGACGTTTCTAGATACAAGAACATCAAAATCGACTTGTTTTCAGGCGAATCAAAATACCACTTCGAAAAAGAGCTCGAGAAAGAAAACAAATTCGAAGTCGCCAGCCCACTTCCGTGGAACATTAGAAACCACGGAAAAGCCAATCTATACACTTTGGTGATAAGTCTAGATGACGGCGATTCCTCCATCAGCAAATGCTTTAGAGTCGGCTTTAGAAACGTCAAATTGAAGAGGAGTTCTTTCATTCATAAGGGTGGGACCTTCCAATTCATCATCAACGGGGAACCCGTATATCTATTAGGAACCAACTGGGTACCGATAGACGCCTTAAAACACATCGACAAAGAAAGAATGTATAAGGCTCTCCACCACGTTTATGACCTCAACTGCAATGCGATCAGGGTCTGGGGCGGCGGAGTTTATGAATGCGACGAGTTCTATTCATGGTGCGATGAACACGGAATTTTCGTGTGGCAGGATTTCATGATGGGATGCGCGATTTATCCTAGAACCCGTGAATTTGAGAAGAAGATATACCAAGAGGCCGATTCGATTGTCAAAAAGATGTCGCATCACCCCTCCATTTGCCTTTGGGCCGGGGATAACGAATGCGACGTCGCCTGTCAGTGGGCTGGAGATAAGATCAACCCTAACGATAACTCCATAACTAGAAACGCCATACCAAAGGCCTTGAAGAAAAACAAACAAACGATCCCTTATATGCCGAGTTCTCCATACGAAGATTCTTTAGGGTATCGTCACTTTAATTTGCTCCCCGAAGACCATTTATGGGGTCCTAGAGATTACTTTAGAGGCGAATATTACGCCAAAAGCGAACCTTATTTCATCTCGGAAACCGGATATCACGGTTGCCCCTCGCCCCGCACTTTAAGCAAATTCATCAAAGATACCTGGCCGATTTTTAAAGAAGACGGCTTGCCGAATAAAGAATATTTGGCTCACGCAACTTCGGTTAGAGACGATTATTCTTCGCCCTACGCTTTTAGGATCAAGCTGATGTCCGATCAGATTAAAACATTATTCGAAGACGATATATCGAATTTGCATTACTTCTCTTTGGCCAGCCAAATTTCCCAAGCCGAGGCCATGAAATATTTCATCGAGAAAACAAGGGCTAGAAAAAACACAAGCGGAATAATCTGGTGGAACCTAATCGATGGATGGTGGCAAATTTCGGACGCGATCATGGACTACGATTTCACGAAGAAATTGGCCTATGAATTCATCAAGAGGGCCTCAAACCCTCAGCTCGCCACCATATTTGAAGAAGGCGAAGACCTTAAGATTGCCTTGGTAAACTCCAGCGAAGAGGAAGTCTTGTTCAAATACGAAGTCGTGGATAAAACCCATAACGTCGTTATTGCAAAAGGCTCGAAGAAAGTCAAACCGCATAAGGTCGTCCATTCCTTCTTGTGTGCCTTAACATCTGATCAGACTTATTACGAAGTCAAATACGCGATAGACGATAAAGAAGAACGTCTTAACCACTACGTCTTGAACATAAAAGGAGCGTCCCTAAATCAGTACTTATCTCTTGTCGGACCTCTTTATGGATATGAAGGAGGCAGGTTCAAATGCATAGAATAGGAATAGCTATCGGTGGAACCAAAAGTGCCGTAACGTTCGCGGAAATCGATGAAAACGAAATCAAAATCATCGAAAAAATCAACATAAAAACAAATCCGGAATCCGCTTCGGAAACTTATGAAAAGCTCGTCGAGGCCATCGATTCTCGTAATTTCACCTTCGACTCAATTTCCGTTATTTGCGGAGGCCCGCTAGATCCTATTGGTGGCACAATCAACAAGCCCGCAAACCTTCCTGGATTCGATAACTTCCCGATTGTGAAGCTCCTTAATGATAGGTATTCGAAGCCCGTTTCGCTTCTTAATGACGCGGACGCCTGCGCTTTGGCGGAATATAAATACGGAGTCGGAAAAGGCTTGAAGAACTTTGTCTACATAACCTTTGGAACGGGGTTGGGATGTGGCTTGATACTAAACGGGCGTTTATATTCAGGCACTAATGCCGGAGCCGGAGAAATCGGTCATGTCCGCATCAAAAGCCAAGGACATTTCGCCAGAAACGGCAAAAAAGGTTCCAGCGAATCGTTTGCTTCAGGCGGAGGAATCTCTGATTTATCTCTAAGCTATTTTGAGACGAGGAAGTCAGCAAAGGAGATCTTCGACTTGGCTAGAAAAGGAGACGAAAAAGCGAAGAAAATCGTCTCGATTGTGGCCACGTCCCTAGGCCAAGTTGTTTCTACCTGCGTCGATTTGTTCAATCCCGAATGCATAGCCATTGGGGGAATTTACCCAAGAGTCATTGACGTTTTGCAGGATAAGATGATGAAAACCGTGAGGAAAGAATCGCTTCCGATGAATCTATCTTCATGCAAGATCCTCCCCTGCTCGCTTCAAGAAAAGATCGACGAATACTCATCCTTAATGGAGGACAAATAAGATGCTTTTTGAAAACTATCCCGAATTGCTCCCGATAAAAAAGGACATCGACGACGCCATAGACGCGATCATCGATTGCTATTCCAATGGCGGAAAATTGGTTATTGCCGGTAACGGCGGAAGCGCCTCCGATTCATCTCCCCTCGTCGGGGAATTGATGAAATCCTTCATTTTGAAAAGAGAACTACCGGAAGAAATCGAACAGTCTTTATCCAAGTACGAGGACGGGGAATATTTGATCAAAAACCTTCAAGGTTCTTTGCCGGCGGTCGACTTAACTTCCTCTAACGCGATCATCTCGGCTTTCTCAAACGACGTTGACCCGACTATGGTATACGCCCAATTGGTCTTAGGATATGGGGCAAGCAGCAAAAACGACGTTTTCATTGGGCTTTCCACTTCCGGCAATTCCAAAAACATCGTCAATGCAGTCAAAGTCGCAAAAGCAATCGGGCTCAAAACGATTTGCTTTACAGGAGGCAAAGATTCGAAGTGCTCTCAATATAGCGACATCACGATCAAAGCTCCATCTACGGAAACCTACAGGGTTCAGGAATATCACCTTCCGATTTACCACTACATCTGCATAAAAATCGAAGAACATTTTTATAAAAATAAGTAGGTTTTTAATGGAAAATTAAGATTTACCACCTATTTCTTATCACAAACACCCCATTCAAAACTAAAAAGATATTAAAGCATTTAATATAACCTCAAGAGGTCATAACTTATGGCAAACCTTAAACTTAAAAACATTTTTAAGATTTATTCTTCTTTCGACAAAAAGAATTCATCTTATCAAGCCGTCACCAATTTTAATTTGGATATCAAAGATGGCGAATTCGTCGTCTTTGTCGGTCCGTCTGGATGCGGAAAATCCACCACTCTCAGAATGATCGCCGGTCTAGAAGAAATAACTAGAGGCGACCTTTACATAGGAGACCGTTTAGTCAACGACATCCCCGCGAAAGATAGAAACATCGCGATGGTTTTCCAAAATTACGCCCTTTATCCTCACATGAGCGCTTACGAGAACATCGCCTTCGGTTTGCGTAACAAATTGAACGAAGTTCCGGTTCTAGATAAAGACGGAAACGAAATTAAGGTAGTCGATAAAAAGGCAATTAAGCAGCTCAAATACGAAATCAAGTTGATTAAAGACACCTATTACCTCGACGAAAAGATCCAAGAGTTGCTCAAAGAAGAAAAAGAAATTGAGAGCAAATTAGGCACCGGCAAAAAAGATCCAGAATACAAAGCTAACGCCGAAAAAGCCAAATCCATCAAAGGCGAGATTAAAAAGCTGATCGCCGAGTATAAGAAAAACGGAAACGCCGTTTGCGACGAGGCGATAAAAGAAAAGGAAGCTCAGATCAATACCTTGACCGCCACTCCTTCGATCGCCAAAACCAAAAAGGTCCATTTGCCTAAAGAGGAAATCAACAGCAAAACGATGGCGGCCGCGGAAGTCCTCGGCATCACCGAACTCCTTAAGAGAAAGCCAAGGGAAATGTCAGGCGGACAAAGACAGCGTGTCGCCTTAGGAAGAGCCTTGGTCAGGAATCCAGAAGTCTTCTTGCTCGATGAGCCCTTATCCAACTTGGACGCTAAATTAAGGGTATCCATGAGAAGCGAAATCACGCGTCTACACCAAGAACTCAAAACAACCTTCATCTACGTCACCCACGACCAAATCGAGGCTATGACGATGGGCGACAGGATCGTCGTTATGGATAAAGGCGTCATCCAACAGGTCGATACGCCAACCAACCTCTTCGATTTCCCGAACAACATCTTCGTTGCCGGTTTCATCGGAACCCCGCAAATGAACTTCTTCCACGTAAAGATGAAGAAAGAAGCAAGGCACGTCGAATTCGTGTTC
Organism: Bacilli bacterium; assembly: GCA_024409055.1. Lineage (GTDB taxonomy): Bacteria > Bacillota_I > Bacilli_A > RFN20 > CAG-826 > Alloenteromonas. The sequence continues at coordinate 18,276 of JAKSUL010000009.1, read as the reverse complement.
GAGGACGGCGAGAAGATGCAATTCTCGCTTCAGTCGATGAGAAAGATCGCCGATTCGTATCTAGACGGAAATACGCACGACGTCGTCTTAGGCGTTAGGGGCGAAAACATCCTCTCATCCAAAGAAGGCATACACCTCAAGGTGCTCGACGTCGAAAACCTCGGAAACGAGACCCAATTGACCTTAGAGGGCGATAAAGACGCCTCTTCAAGCTACAAGAACATCAACATCAAAGTTCCTTACCGCGTGTCGAGCAAAGTCGGCGATGAGGTATCGATCTCGCTCCAGCCGGAAGGCATCCACCTATTCGATAAAGAAACAACGCTTTCCATCATGGAAGCTAAGTCCGTTATAAAAGACGGCAAAGAAGAGAACAAATTTTAAGGAGAACACATCCAATGAAAAAACAATTTCTATTCGCCCTCTTATTGACAGGAACCATGGCCTCCTGCGGCGGTGGCAGCAACGATGGCCGCGACAAAGTCATTTTCTGGGCCGCCGAAAGCACTTATAACGGAGAGGCCGTCAAGCAGGCTGTTAGGGCCTATAACGATGGCCAGGGACAATCTGACGGCGTCAGAGTTTCCCTCGTCTTGAAGGGTAGGAAATACGGCGACACCGAATCCACCAGCTTAGAAAAATCCCCGACCAACGTCGATATCTTTGGAGCTTACGACGACAAGACCAAGACGTATGTCGACAAGAATCTTTTCACCAACTTGGACGAGTTGTTCGCCAACGAGACCCTCATCACCAAGAAAAGCGATGGTTCGAAGGTCTTGAATTTGGAAGACTTCTCCGCCACAAACTTAAACCGTTTCAGGGTCAACAAAACAACCAAATGGTGTGGCGAAGGCGAAAACCTTTATGCCTTGCCGCAGGTTGCCGACGTTTCTCTCCTTTATTACAACGAAGGCTTCTTCAAACAGAACCAAATCAACATCATCTCCGTTCCGGAAGATAAGCTTGCCGCATATAACGCTGAGCACGGCACCGCTTTTGCCCCGCACGGCTATGCCGAATATAGCGTTGCCCCAGCCGAAGGATTAGTCGCCTCCGAAAGTAGAGGCGGAACTGCGGTCTACAAAGTCTTCAACAACGAGATTTCCATGAACTGGGACGAGCTCGAATACCTCTCCAAATACTTCACCAAAGAATGGACCGCGACCTCTCCGAGCAAATACGGTCTTTTAACCGAATACTGGTTCCCGCACGGATGGTCCGTCGGCGGCGATTGCATGAATCTCGATCCAGAGACCGGCAAATACGTCTTCACCCTCGGCTCCGATTTGGAGAATTACGTCGCAATCGACCAGGTCACCATCGGAGAAGACACATATAAAAAGGGCGATATCATCAACTACCGCTCCAAGGTTTATGTCGATGATCATAAAAACGACGACTCCTTCGCCGAAGTCATGTCTAAACTCCACGTCTTGCCATCCCAATACGACGCTTTCGCTAGATTCGTCTCTTTGACCACCAAAAAGGGTATCAAAGTCGATGCCACCACCACTGGCTTAGGCGTTTCCCCGACCAAAGACGAAATCACCGGCGGCAGCAAGATCAACTACTTCACCGCTGGCGACACCGCCATGGTCATCGAAGGCTTCGAGCAGGTCAACTTGCTTAACGACGCCATGACCAAACAAGGCAAAGAATTCAACGTCGCCAAGATGTATCAATATAGAGAATACGTCGGAGGCTCTCTCGACGAATCCGGCAACCTCAAGGTCATCGGAGAAACTTATGGCGGCGAGGTCTACACCGGCGAGTTAGTCAAAGATAATGGTGTTTCCATCGTCGGAAAATCCACCACTTCTTCTTTGAACCTCGGTTGGTCCATCCCGGCCAACTCCGCTCACAAGGAAAGCGCCTTTAAGTTCTTGCAGTACTGGTGCTCTAAAGACGCCCAAAAGATTTTGTGCGCCGCTAATGACGGAGCTCCGACCAACGAAGAATTCGCTGGAAGCGAAGAATACATCAACCAAGCCAACAAACCGTTCAGATCCTACGATTTGATTTCCAAATACGCCTCCGATTCCGACATCGGCGACTGGTCTTACTTGGAAAACAAGGACTGGGTCACTCTTTGGAGCGACGACCTCAATCAAAAGGTTCGTAACGGAAAACAAACTCTCTCCGCTTTCTTCCTTGAAAACGAAGATAGGGTCAACAACAAACTAAAGACCTATTCCTACAAGATCCACGGAAAGGAATAACATGACCGACGCCGAAGGTTTAGTAAGCAAAGACCTTATCATCCCGAGGAGAAAGAAGAAAGTCAGCAAGGAGACGTGGTTCGGCATCATCGCGGTGTCCATACCGCTCCTCTCCTATTTGATCTTCAACTTCTTCCCCTTGATGATCTCTTTTGCTTTGCAGTTCTGCAGCATTGAAAATTCCGACCTAAGCACGATGGTTTGGAATAATTTCGGTAATTTCAAAGAAGTGTTCGCCGATCCTAAGTTCTATCTTTCAATCGGCGTAACTTTCTTCGTGACATTAGCTCAGTTCATTTCTCTTGCCATTTCCTTGTTCATCTCCGTTTTGCTTCACAAAAAGCCAATCGGAGCCAAATTATTCGCTGTCTTGTTCTTTATCCCCTACATCTGCTCAAGCGTTGCCACCGCTATGATGTGGCAATGGATGTTCAACTCCCAAAGAGGCATCATCAACACCATTTTGGTCGCTTTGGCCGGAGAAGGGGCTCGCGTTAACTGGTTCTCTGACGCTGACGCTTATAGGTGGACGATCATCATCGCCACCGTATGGGCTGCGCCTGGATACGGTATCGTCATGTACAAGGCCGCTTTAAACGCCGTCAATCCGACTTTATACGAAGCCGCTGATATCGATGGGGCCAATTCGTTGAAGAAGTTCGTCAAGATCACTCTTCCTTCAATCGCCCCCACCACCTTCTATTTGCTTATGACAGGCATTATCGCAGGCTTGCAATCCTTCGATATAGCCAACATGTTCGCGCTTATTTATAGCCACGACACCATCGGCGGGCCGCAAAACGCCGGCCTTACTTTGGTCAGGTACATTTACTACGAAGCCACCGAAGGTCACAACATGGGCATCGCCGCCGTCATGAGCTGGGTGCTCTTCATAATCGTCTTCATCGCATCCTTCATCAACTTCAGAACGAGGAGGAAATGGGTAAATGAATAGCAGAAGAATTCCTCTAATCGAAGAAGGCATACCAGCAAGGGAAATAATCGCCACCAAAAAGTTCGTAAGAAGCAAAAAGATAATGGGGGCAATCCTTATCTTCGCGATTCTTATGATGTATGCGATGTTTTTGCTCTCGCCTTTCTACACGATTTTCATCACATCGTTCGTCAATCAAATCGATCTACAATCCACCAACTCATTCATTTGGTGGCCAAGAACCTGGTCTTTCGACGGTTTCAAAAACCTCTTCACTTATTCGCCGATGCCGGACGAAATTTCGGTTGAGCTTTTATTCGCCTTTGGAAACACCTTCCTTATCGCGATAATCACTTCCGTTTCATCCCTTTTCTTCTCCGGAATGGCCGCATTTGCCTATTCGAAGATTCGCTTTAAAGGAAGCAACGCCCTATTCTTCGTCCAACTTTGCACGATGATGATTCCGGCCGCGACCTTAACCGTTCCTTCCTTCATCTTCTTTAATCAATTAGGATGGACCAAAGGCGAGTTATCTTATCTTCCTGTCGTTCTACCGGCCATGTTTGGCGGCGCCACGGTCATCTTCTTCCTTAGAAGCTATATGACTAGCATCCCGGACGAAGTCATCGAAGCCGCTAAAATCGATGGACTCTCACCCTTCAAAACCTATTTGAAGATCATTATCCCTGAAGCCTTCCCGGCCTTCATCGCTCAATTCATCTTCGCCTTCGTCGCCAGCTATAACAGCTATTTGAAACCACTTCTATATTTGGCCGACGATCCTCACCACTACACCTTGCAGATATTCCTTCAGGAATACTCAGGAACATTCAAAGCCAACCCGAACTATCTCTGCTCTTCGGTTTTGGTGGCTCTTGTGCCGCTTATCCTCATCTTCATCGTGACCCAGAAGTTCTTCATCGAAGGCGTCACTGTTGGCGGCGGAAAAGAATAATTTAAATGAAACGACTTTCTTATAAGGACAAAATCAAACTCTTGGTCGGCAAAAACAACTGGCAGACCGAAGATCTTGATTCTTCTTTGCCCTCTCTTTTGTTTTCCGATGGCCCTGTCGGATTAAGGCATCCTAAGAATTTAGCTATTTGGGGCGGCGAGATCCACGAAGCGGTCTCTTACCCCTCCATACAGCTTCTTGCCAATACCTTCGATAGAAGGCTTTCCTATTTGATGGGAAAAGCTGCCGCTAACGACTGCATCGAGCATAATGTCGATGTTTTGTTGGCCCCCGGAGTAAATATCAAAAGGATCCCTCAATGCGGAAGAAACTTTGAGTATTTCTCAGAAGACCCCTATCTAAGCGGGAACATGGCCAAGGAGTTCATTAGAGGCTTACAGAGCCAGCACGTCGGCGCATGCATAAAGCACTACGCCTGCAACTCCACCGAAATTAACCGTAAGTTCGTTTCCAGCAATATCGACGAAAAGACGCTTAGAGACATATACCTCAAGTCTTTTGAAATCGCCTTAAAAGCCAAGCCTTGGACTTTGATGACCTCCTACAATTCCGTAAACGGAGTGCAGGCCAACGCCAACAAGCAGCTTTATGACATATTGAGAAACGATTTCGGCTACAAAGGACTTGTTATGTCGGACTGGGAAGCCGTCAAGAAGGCTCTCCCCTGCATAAAAGCGGGTCTAAACCTCATCATGCCTTACGATTCAAAATTCATCGACGAATTGATCGAAGCCTATAAGAATGGGGAATTAAGCAAAAAAGAAATCAACGCTTCAATCAAACCTCTTTTGCGCCTTCAAAGGAAAATCGAAGGCGAGAGAAGTAAGCGCAAAATTACCCTAACGAAAAGAAAACGCCTCAATATCTCTAGAAAAATCGCTAGTGAAGGCATCGTTCTCCTTAAAAACGAGAATGTATTGCCTTTAAAAGGCGAAGTATCGGTATTGGGAAAACCAGCATTCGAAGACTACCACGGAGGCGGCTCTTCCGAAGTGAACAGCAACGTTCCTTTCGTAAAGTTGCCTAAATGCTTAACCAAAAACGGCGTAAAGATAGGTGAAGGTTCGAACACCGTTATCTACACTTGCGGCGACAAAGAAAGAGAAGAACTCAACCGTGAAAGGATCACTTTGCCGTTAGAAGAGGAAGAAGAGATTATTTCCCTTTCTAAAACAGGCAAAAAGATCATCGTGATCATATACGCCGGTTCCACGATCGACATGTCCAGATGGATCGATAAAGTAGACGCCATCCTATACGCCGGATATGCCGGAGCCTATAAAAACCAAGTCGTGGCCGATATCTTAACCGGAAAGGTCAATCCTTCTGGAAAACTATCCGAGACTTTTGCGAAGACAATAAGCGACTATCCAGGAAATAACACCGGGGACGATTTCGACAACACGAACTATCTTGAGAAAGACCAAGTCGGTTATCGCTACTTCTATAACCACAAAGACAAACAGCAATTCGCCTTCGGATTCGGGCTTTCTTACTCCACGTTCGAATTGAAGAATATCGCTAAAGAAGATAACGTCGTCTCTTTGGATCTATTCAATACATCCTCAGTTGATGGAAAAGAAGTTATTCAGCTCTACAAAATCGGCGATACCGGAAAATTGGAATTGGTCGATTTCAAGAAGGTTTCGCTTAAAAAGGAATCCTCTAAACGCGTAGAGTTCGTTTTAAAAGAAGATATCGACGCCACTTATTTCATCGGAAATTCAAGCGACAACCTAAGGAAAATCTGATTCTATGAAAAAACTAGATAAACAAACAATCAAAAGCATCGCTTTCGGCTACGAAACGGTAAATGACGACAATGGATCGCTCCGTTTCGAAAGAATGCATCAAGACACAATAGAAGCGTTCGAAAAAGGAGATTTCGAGGGAACGGACTTCGTAAGAAGGGCCCACGCCACCTCAAACATCGTTTTGGATTTCGAAACGGATTCCAAAAACGTTAAGTTGCATCTTTCTAACGTAACCAACGCTTCTTCTAGGAATTTCTGCTACGTCGACGTCCTCGTGAACAACAACCTAGTTGGTCATTTCGGCGAAGAGCCGTCTACCAGCGAGAGATTCGACATCGAGTTCTCCTTATATGAGACTCCCGCTAGAGTCACCATCTGCTTCCCCTGCTTATTTAGGCTTGATGTCGAAGACATCGAGATTGAAGACGGTGCTTTCATCAAACCGATGAAGAAGAATAAAACCTTCCTTTTTTACGGCGATTCCATCACCCAAGGATATGATGTCAGAACTCCTTCTTTATCCTACTCCTCAATCTTAGGCAGAGCCTTTGATGCTGAAGTCAAAAACATGGCTGTAGGCGGTTCTTTCTTCGATCCTGGACTACTTGTCCATAAGTATCAATGCGATGCCGTATTCGTCGCTTATGGCACGAATGACTGGAGACATAAGTCTTTGGACAGAATCAAAATAGATTGCGACGAATTCTTAAGGCTAATCAGCGAGCAATATAGAGGTAAGCCGATTTTCGTCCTTCTCCCCTATTACCGCCACGACTATAGAAGTGCAGCCCCGAAAGGCAATCCGTTCTTGTCTCATAGAAAAGGGATTAAAAAGACCGCCGAAAAATACGGCTTAACCGTCATCGACACATTCGATTTCTACCCGAAAGAGGAATACTCCTTCTCCGATAAGCACCTTCACCCAAACGAATTTGGCAACACGTTGATTGCCGCGAACATTTATAAAGCGGTAAGAAAGACCTTAAAATAAGCAAAAGGCACCCAATCCGAAAGGAAATAGGGTGTCTTTTTTATGTCAAAAAGTCATTAGATTCACCGAAGTTCAAGAAAGAATTAACTGAAAACTAAGCGCCGATCGCATCTTTTCAAGCGTTATTGAAGTTACTTCAACAAGTTATTGAAGTGTTATTGAAGTTCTTATTGAAGTGTTATTGAAGTAAATACTTACAAAGTGTAAAGAAAGCTTACAAATTTGCTTGACATCGTTTTGACAAGATATGAGTTTCCGTATACGAAAAAAGGCAGCCTTGCGACTGCCTTTTGGTTTTGAAGATTAACCGAATTAGTCTTCGAAGCGGTATTTACGGAAAGCGTGGAGGCCTTCGTAAACGGCTTCATCACCGAGCTCGTCTTCGATGCGGAGGAGCTGGTTGTATTTGGCCATACGGTCGGTTCTGGAAGCGGAACCGGTCTTGATTTGACCAGCGTTGACGGCGACGGAGAGGTCGGCGATCGTGGTATCTTCGGTTTCACCGGAACGGTGAGAGACCATGCAGGTGTATCCGTTGACCTGAGCCATTCTCATGGTGTCGAAGGTCTCGGTGAGGGTACCAATCTGGTTGACTTTGACGAGGACGGAGTTGGCGACACCGTTGACGATGCCCTTCCTCAAGAAGTCCTTGTTGGTGACGAAGAGGTCGTCGCCGACGAGCTGAATCTTGTTGCCAAGAGCGTCGGTGAGTTTCTTCCATCCTTCCCAGTCGGATTCGGCAAGGCCGTCTTCGATGGTGATGATAGGATACTGTTTGCACATTTCGTCATACCAGGCGATGAGTTCATCGGCGGTCTTGACGCCCTGGCCAGACTTAACGAGGTTGTAGGTCTTGGTCTCAGGATCATAGAATTCAGAGGAAGCAACGTCCATACCGAGGAAGATCTGTTTTCCAGGGACATAGCCGGCTTTCTTGATGGCTTCGACGATAAGTTCGAGCGGTTCGGTGTTGCCGTCTTTGCAGGACGGGGCAAATCCACCTTCATCACCGACAGAGGTGACATAGCCTTTGGCTTTGAGGACGGATTTGAGGGCGTGGAAGGTTTCGACGCCGGCTCTGAGAGCTTCGTGGAAGGTGTCGAATCCAGCCGGGATGATGAAGAATTCCTGGAAGTCGACGGTGGAGTCAGCGTGGGCTCCGCCATTGATGACGTTCATCATCGGGGTCGGAAGGACCTTGGCATTGACGCCGCCGAGGTAACGATAAAGCGGCATCTTGAGGGAGGCGGCGGCAGCGTGGGCCACGGCGAGAGAAACGCCGAGGGTGGCATTGGCGCCTAAATTCTTCTTAAACGGGGTTCCGTCGAGGGCAAGGATCTTTTTATCGATGCCGACTTGGTCCTCGGCATCCATGCCGATGACGACGGGTGCGATTTTCTCGTTGACGTTGGCGACGGCCTTAAGGGTGCCTTTGCCGAGGTAACGGGTTTTGTCACCGTCCCTGAGTTCGAGGGCTTCGCTCTCACCGGTGGAAGCACCGGAAGGGACGATTGCTCTGCCGAAGGAGCCGTCTTCGAGGGTAACCTCAACCTCAACGGTCGGGTTTCCACGGGAGTCGAGAACTTCGCGAGCATAGACTTTTGTGATTTTTGACATACTGTTCTATCTCCAATAGTTAGGTATAACTAACCTCGGAAATTATAGTGATGTCCTTTTTTCTATTCAAGATAGACGAACTTTATTCTTCGTTTTTACCGAAATAGCGAGTCGAAAGGACATTAAATATTGTTAATATTTCTTTTTGGGTGTTAATATCCTTGAACCATTTTTGAAAGGTGGTGCCCATTATGAACAAGAACAAAGTTATCTTTATCCTCTCTTCCGCGATGCTTTTAGCCTCATGCGGACAAGGCGGAACTTCCTCCAGTCTTCCCTCCTCATTCCCTTCTCTTCCGAGTTCGGATACGAGTGAGGCGACCTCCACTCCAAGCGAGACTTCCACTCCTTTAAGCGAAGACCCTTCTTCCTCTACATCTTCCTCTTCCGCTCCCGAGGTTTTCCCAAACCCGGCTGGAGGAAAGGCTGATTTCGTTCAGGTTTGTGGATACGTTCGCGAGTGCGCCATGTATGAAGCGTATGGAAGCACGACCGCGCACATTATCAACAAAACTGAGGCAAACACCATCTCCGACACTTTGGACGAGACCTATACGATGTTTGCTAACGGAATGGGTTGCGAATCAGTCGGCACAGTCGTTGAAAAGGTCGGCGATAGAATCGAAGTCCAAGATAACATCGTGAGAAGAAAAATCGTCAAAGACGAGCAATTCTCCATGGACGATGGAACCGTTGGTACTTTCCCGATGTTCATCGACGTCACGGATTATGAAGACGATGCGATGATCAAGTACGCCTACCAAGACAAAGCCGAAATGCTCTTTGTCGTCGATAGCGACGAAGAAGCCGAGGAGGCCGGTTTGTCCCCTGATCAATACGTCACATCCACCAACACTCCGCTTCTAGTCACCGCCAACGTCACCTCGGCCATGTACTACTATGTCGGCTATACCTTATATGAGAATATGTATCTCCTTCAGGTCGGGGCTACGACATTTGACTACGCCCCCAACGCCACAACCGGCGGATTCGACTTCACATATGAAGGAAGCTACCAAATCAACGGCGACTTAGGAGACGTCATCACCTACACCTACACCGCCTCTTTCTCCACCAGCGAAGACGGATTCCTTATCTCCGCTGAATATTCGATGAAGGAAGTCGATGCATCCATTGCTAACCCGGAAGATTCCTACACTTCTATCAATTCCTTTAGCGCCGAACTTGAATACGGACTCAGGGAAGACGATGGCTCCGAAGCCGTTGATCCAGATAGTTACTTCTTATCAACCGTCGAAGCAGTCGAATTCTTCCAGCCGACCCATAGCGAGATCGGAATCGATAGCGAAGTCGTCTTTAACGGCGGATTCCTCTTCCTTAATGGAAGAGCCACTTCCTACACTCCGGCAAAAGCCATGGATAGGGTTTTAGTTCCTACCGCCACAAGCGATCCTAGCGTCGCCAAAATCAGCAAAGGCGGAGACGCAGGTTCGATCATCGAAGTCGTTGGTTTTGGTGAAGTCACCATCACCTTCTCTTATAGCGGACGCGTGGACGGCGTCTTCGTCGCTCGTACGTTTGAAAAGAAGCTTAACGTCATCAAGCCAGCCCCGACCTCAATAGTTTTGCCAAGCTACTACGACACGACCTTAACCGAGGGTAACAGCTACGAATTGTCCATCACCGTTCTCCCCTCCACCGCCGATAACGCCATCAAAGTCTCGACCGACGTCGACGGAATCATCTCCGCCACCGTCTCTAGCGACAACAAGAAAGTCACCGTTCAGGCTTTGAAAGCCGGAACCGTCACCCTCACGATCGCTTCCGCCGTTGATCCCACCGTTTATAAGACCATCACTTACACCGTTAACGGAGCCTCCACCGATTATTCCAAGATTCTCTGCAGCCACGTCTGGCATAGCGAAACAAAGAGGGTTTACGGATACCTCCTTGATCTCGAGTTCTTCGAAGATGGCACCGCCGCTCAAACTTATACCGTTGTCGAAAACGGTCAAAAATTCGTCGGCACCTACAAATGGACGATCAAAGACAATAAATTCACCTTCACCAATCCTTCTTCTGGTGCCTTTCCTGTCATCTATGATGGTTTATACGATTCCAACACCAACGAATTGACCATCAACGCTCAAGGTGACGCCACCATCTACTACACGGCAGTCGAAAAATGAAAAACAAACCATTAATCCTATTAGCTTCAACATTGCTTCTTGCTTCCTGCGGCGGTCAAAACGCCTCCTCAGGGACTAGCGGTTTTACTACGCCTTCTCAAAGCGAGCCTTTTAAGGCTCATTTAGAGTTAAGCGGCGACTACAAAACCTCTTTCAATGTTGGCGATAGATTCACTTCCGAAGGCTTGGTGGTGACTCTTGTCGAAGAAGGATTAACCACCGACGTTACTGAGGATTGCGACGTCATCGCCCCCTCTCTTCGCGCTGGCGGAACTCAAACCGTCACCGTCATCTATGGTGATTTCTCGGTCGAATACGCAATAGAGGTCACCGATCAAAAATTCCCTCGTTTCAACGTCACTTTGGGAGAGATCTTCTCCTTCCAAGACGCTCTTGAAAAGGTCGCCGGAAACGTAAAAGCCAGTCATACCGAAACCATCACCGGAACTTATTATTTGACTGAAGGCGCTCCGTTCACCATGATCACCAGCAGCGTCTATAGTTCGGTCAGATATAACGACATAACCGTCTCTGAGGGAAGCTACGCTTTCCTTGATGATGAAGGCGAGGTCACCGTCGAAACCGCATTTGAAGCCCAAACCTTCTATGATGCCAAAAATTTCTATCAGATAACCGATTACGAAGATGAAGAATGGGATGATTCCAAACAGACGATTTCCCGTTCTTATTATTCGGATGTCGCTGACGTCTTGAATATCGATTTCCCCACCACATTCATGCCGACAATCGAGCTTATGGTCAATGCCTTTGGCCATATGAATTTCGCCTGTGAATGCACTGGGTTAAACGATTTCACCGAAACCGGAGATTTGAGCATCAAATTCACCATCTTCGAAGACAATCTGACTACCCCTTCGGAAATCATCAACTACGCGGCTTCCATGGAGTTTGATGAAGACGGTTTTATCTCCGCGATAAGCACCGAATCCGAAGACGCCCTTTATGCCGGAGGCAAAAAGGCCAATTGGCAGAAAAATTTCGTCGACACCGATTTCGTCCAGGGCGAATTCGAGCAATTCGAAGGCAAACGTTTCAACCCCGACGATTACGAAGATTGAGCGCCTCTATTGACTTTACGCACGCTCGACATAGAATATTGCTTGCGTTGAAGGAGACATGCTTAAGCACCTATAGGTGCATGAAGTACCACTCCGGAGCACCTAGCGAAATAAGTTAGGCGTACCTCACCGCGTTAAGGTGAAAGCTAAGAGCGGATTCTATTTTGAGTCCGAAGTAAGGTGGTACCGCGCATTCAAGCGTCCTTATGTTTGGGACGCTTTTTATTTATTTAAGGAGGATGGTTATATGAAGATCATCTACAAAGGAAACGAAGTCGAGATCGAAGAAGGAAAGAACGGTTTCGACGCGGCCAAGCTTGTTGACCCCGAAAAGAAAAACAAAGCTATCGCCTATAAGATGGGCGAGAAAATCTACGATATGAGAGAGCCTCTTAAGGAAGGCGAAATCGAATTCGTCATGCCGGAAGACAAAGAAGGATTCGAGATGCTCAACCACAGCTGCTCTCACCTTATGGCTCAAGCCATCAAGCACCTTTATCCGAACGCCTTGTTCGGATTCGGCCCCGCTATTGAGGAAGGCTTCTACTATGACGTCGATTTCGGAGATGAGACCATCTCTGACGCCGACTTCGCCAAGATCGAAGCCGAGATGAAGAAGATCTCCAAAGAGAACATCGCCTATAAGAGAAAAGAGCTCTCCATGAACGAGGCCTTGGAAGTCTTCAAAGACAACCACTACAAGACCGAGCACATCGTCGAACTCGAAGGACCTATCTCCATGTATGAGCAAGGCGACTTCATCGACCTCTGCCGTGGCCCTCACGTCCCGTCCACCGGTTACCTCAAGCACTTCAAACTTTTGTCCATCGCCGGCGCTTATTGGAGAGGCGATTCCAACAATAAGATGCTCACGAGGATCTACGCCACTTGCTGGCCGAGCGAAGAAGCTCTCAAGAACTACCTTGAAATCCTCGAAAAGAGAAAGCTCAACGATCACCGCCGCTTAGGAAAGGAACTCGGTTTGTTCATGCTTACCGACTACGGCCCAGGATTCCCGTTCTTCCTTCCTAACGGGATGATTCTTAAAAACGCCCTTTTGGACTACTGGCACGAAGTGCATAGAAAGCACGGATATCAGGAAATCCAAACCCCGATCATGCTTTCAAGAGAGCTTTGGGAGACCTCTGGGCACTGGGATCACTACAAAGAGAACATGTACACCACCAAGATCGACGAAAAGGACTTCGCCATCAAACCGATGAACTGCCCTGGCGCGATGCTTGTTTACAACAACTCCATCCACTCCTACAAAGATCTTCCGGTCAAACTTGCTGAGCTTGGACACGTCCACCGCCACGAAGCTTCCGGTGCCCTTAACGGCTTATTCCGTGTTCGCGCCTTCACCCAAGACGATAGCCACATCATCTGCCGTTACGATCAACTCGAACAAGAAATCAAGAACGTCATGGCTTTGTTCGATGAGGTTTACACCGTCTTCGGACTTTCCTATAAGATCGTCCTTTCCACCCGTCCGGAAAACGGATTCATCGGAACCCCTGAATTCTGGGATAAGAGCGAATCCATCTTAGCCGAAGCCTGCAAGAACTCCGGCCACGAATACACGATCAACCCCGGCGACGGCGCCTTCTATGGCCCGAAGCTCGACTTCAAGCTTAAGGATTCCATGGGCCGTACATGGCAATGTGGCACCATCCAGCTCGACGTCAACTTGCCAGCTAGATTCAACTGCTTCTATATCGACGAAAAAGGCGAAAAAGTTGAGCCGGTTATGCTTCACCGCGTCGTCTTAGGTTCCATCGAGCGCTTCATCGGCATCATCATCGAAAACTACGGCGGCGCCTTCCCGACCTGGCTTGCTCCGGTTCAGTGTAACGCCCTCCCGGTCGTCGGCGATAAGCATGGCGAATACGCGAAAGAGGTCTATGACCTCCTCGACGCCAACAAAGTCAGGGCTAAGGTCGACGATAGCAACGAAAAGCTTGGATATAGACTCCGTAACTCCGTCGTCCAGAAGATTCCGTTCACCCTTGTTATCGGTGATAAGGAAGTCGAGACCCGTTCCGTCACCTACCGTATCTATGGAAGCGACAAACAGGTCAACGTCCCGCTTGATGAATTCGTGAAAATCATCCGCAAATCTATCGACGACAAAGCTCGTTATTAATTTGTAGACCAATCAAAAAAACCGCTAGGAAGCGAAATCTTAGCGGTTTTTTTCAATACTTATATATAACTTTGATTCCCTGAGAATAATCGCCGAATTCTTTGCCAAAGATATTAAACCCACCGGTATATTTGCTTTCAGGTAGATTTCCTATCCTTAGAGTGTTCGTGGAATCCGTTTTCAAATTCAAATCATCGATCTTGAGCTTTTCGCTTAGGAATATTCCGTCGAAGAAAACACCTTTTTTGTTTATGACAACCGATTTCAATTGGCCAAATTGGGTTAAGTTATCAGGATAAGAGGGAGGATTTAAATTTCCCTTTCGCCCTCCTAGGTCGCCAGGAGAAATATAGCTGGCCACTTTCACTCCATTAATAAGGAAGAAGATCTCAGAGGGGTGATCAATCGCGTAAAAAGGAGCTTCCGAGCATATCTCCAAAGATATGCAGATTTCGCATAAACCGTCTTTCACTTTTGGGAGAGGATATGTAATCGAACCACTTCCCGAGAAAACTAGCTGTGCATCATATTTCTTGGGGTCGTATTCGTTTTCTAGCGCCAGGGTTTCCCCGTTTTTATTCTTTAAATTGAAACCATAGTTAATGTCATGAAGCTCCGCGAAGGCACCGACGGGAACGTCAAACTCTTCGGAGGAAATCTGACGCTCAGCTTCTTGTTTTGTTTCGACGTCCTTCAAATTGATTGAGATATTAAAGGTTAAAAGAGAAGCTTTATACCCTTTTCCGGAAGGGAAGACTTTCACGATGTTCGCCTTTTCCAGCACATTTAAGTGAAAAATGACGTTAGAAATAGGGAGAGCGAGCACATTGGATAATTCCGCGACGGTTTTGGCTCCATCAGTTAAGGCGCTAATAATTTTGATTCTATTTTCAACGCTTAGAGCCTTTCCGATATCGATTATCTTTGAATAATCATTGTCGATGGCATCGAGAGAAATTTCTGGCTTAAAAGTTTTTAGTGACATAGAAATATATTATTTTGAATTATTATTACATAGAAATGTATTGAAAATACAGGAGCATTAGAATAATTTTTCTACTGCTTGAGGTATTTTTTTATGAAAAAAACTTATTATGCCGTCACTTTATTCGCTTTTCTCGCCGCTTCCACGGCCTCTGCTTTAGCTTATGCGAATGTCAAAGCTACTGCTCCAGTCGACGCCGCCGCTACCACTGAGAAACCGGTCGCCCCGGTTTGCCCTGATTTCGTCAAGGTAGACGAAGCCCAGGTTTGGGATGGAACCTCTGTCGCCACCGCTTATGAAGGCGGAACCGGAACTGAGTCCGATCCTTACCAGATCGCAACCGCTGCTCAATTCAAATACTTCCAATCTCAATCAAATGTCGCAGCTTACGGATCGGGTCAATACTATTTGCTCACAAGAGACATCGATTTAAACGGAAAAGAATGGACCCCTATCTCCAAAAAATCAGCCGCTGATTACTCCTACAACTTTGCGGGTCACTTGTCTGGCAAATACCTCGAAGGCGGAGTCGAAAAGAGCCACATGATAGCCAATTTGTCAATCAATAAGACCACCGCTCAAGGCTTCGGTTTGTTCCACACCCTCAAAAACGGATCCGTCAAAAATTTGATCATCACTGGTGCTCTCAAAACCAAGGACAGGGTCGGAACCTTAACTTACTACGCCGAAAACGAAGTAATCGAGAACGTTACTTCTTACTGCAACATCTCAACTTATGGCGTCGAAAGCACAATCTCAAACATAGGCTATATCTCGGGAATGGTTGGCTTAGCCAAATCCAAAGTCACCATCGATCAATCCGCCTTCTGTGGATCAATTGACAATGTGAATGGATACTTCACGACCAGCATCGGCGGTTTCATCGGAATTTCCCAAGGAGCCAACACCGTCAAGAATTCCACCAACTACGCCAACATCAAGGGTTATAAATGCACTGCTGGCATCGTTGGCGAAGCAAAAGCCGGCACCACAGTCCAAAACTGCATTAACACCGGAAACATCACATCCGCTTTATACGGAGGAGGAATCGTCGCCCACGCCACGACCAACACCATCACATCTTGCAGCAATTTCGGCAACATCGCCTCAATGAAAAAAGCAGCCGCCGACACTGATAAGAACGCCAAAGGATTCGCCGGCATCAATGGTTGGTGCACAACCAGCACAACATTGACTGACTGCTATGTCTCTGACGAGGTTACCGTCGCTGCCACCGGCAATAACTCTGGATATTTAGCTGGATATGCCGGCGCTGGTTGCGTGGTCGACTGCGAAGGCTCTGGTTATAAAATCCTTGGCACAACCACCAAGCCGGTCGGCGTCAACCAAAATGTCGTTGTCACGAAATACTTCGGCAGCACCGTCATCGGATATGCCTCCCTCACCTCTGGTGCAGCTTACACCCCGAACGATGAAAAAGCCGCTAAGCCAGAAGGAAGGACCTTCGGTGGATGGTATCTCGATGCCGCTTTCGAAAACGCATACGTTAACGGAACCGCTTTGAGCGAAAACACCGCTTTGTACGGACGCTTTGCTTTGCCGTACGCCACATTGCTCCAAAACATCAAAGACGTCAGCTCCTGCACTGAAGCTGATCAATATGAAACCTTGGTCACCGAGATCTCCTATTTGACCGAAGCCGAGCAGACATCCATCCTCGCCGAATCCTTCGAAGACCACGGCGGATACACCGTCACTGTCGCTGAAAAGCTCCAAGCCATGCAGTCCAGGCTCGACACCACTTCTCCGATGAACGGATCTTCTCTCTTGGATAATTCCAATAACGGTGCCATCGCTGCCGCTATTGCTTGTTCCACATTAGGCATCGTTGCTGGTGCCTTGCTCATCGGCAAAGCCAAATCCAGGAAGCACGAATAATTTCTTCCTCGTTTCATTATGAAAAAAGCTTTATTTCCGGCCATATTTTGTTTGGGCGCGGTTTTAGTAGCGCCCTCCGGATTTAAAGCAAATGCCGGAGAAGGAGATATAGTCGCTAAAACCTACCTTAGTAAGACTAAGGAAACCACTCCTATCAAATATGGCGTCTACGTCCCGCTTGATAAATACAATAAAGGTTTCTCTTCTTTCGGCAGTGCCTTAGAAGACATCTCCTTCCAACCGAAAAACAAATTCCTTAGGCTCAGCAATTTTAGTTCTGCCAAAGGAATCAAGCATTCTTCGGTCGCTTTGCATTTGGATAATATGCCAGTCTCTTCGAAAGTGACTGTCAGCTTTTCTTATCGCTTTAGCGAAGGGCAAACTCCATATAAAAAAGACGATACCGTTTTCTCGTTCTCTTTAAGAAACAGCGTCAAATCCTTCACATACGAAGAATTGGAGCCGCAGCTATTCAAAGATTTCTCTTGGAAGAGTGCTTCTTTCGATTTGGACATCTCCGATCTTTCCATAACATCGAACCAAGCTAACCTTGAATACTTCTTTGGCAACACCTCCACCGCGACTTCTTTGAAGAACTATTTCGACATCGATAACGTTCAAATCGCCATCTCCGATAACAATTACTTCAAAAACGGAAGCTTCGACTCTTTCGAGGTTCCGGAAGAAAGTTCGTATCTTATCCAAGAAGTCAATTTGTCGAAAGACGAAAGAGACCCCTTCATAAATCTTAAACTAGACAAAGAAGAGATCGCCCTTTTCGACCAGAACACCGAATCCACTCCCCTTTACTTTAGCGGAGACGATTATTTCGAGCATTATTCTCCGATGAACGGAAGCGCGCTTCGTTACATTACTTCTTATCCTTTGTATCAAGTCTATTCATCCAAGGATGAAAACTCATTCCTTCGAATTCAGGATTTCGGCGACATGCCGGAAATAAACACCTTCAACAATTATTTCTTCAACAATGAGACGAACGAAAAGGAGAACATCAAGGAAACTCGTCTTTTCAAATTCTCCTTCTCCTACCGTCTTTACATGAACGAAGACATTAGGAACAAGTATCTTTCTAGCGGAGATCATCTCTTGACCTTGTCCACCAGAGAATGCTCAAAAAACGGAAGCGGGTTTATCAATGTCGACGAATTGTCCTTTAATGAAAAAGGCGATTCCACATGGCACACCTATAACGGGTATTTGAACACTTCTTCCATCACTCTTACTTCTTATTTCCAATTCACCTATTTGAATAAATCCAAACCCGAAGACGGCACGATTGTCGATATCGATAACTTCTATATCTCTAGCTACGACGAGGACAAAAACGCCTTCTACGGAAACGGAACATTCGATTTCGATTTGGATAGCAACTACCACCCTTTAACTGGCGATAACGCCGCAAATGTGTTCGCAAAAGATTCTTATTCAAGAGACTCTTTCGGAACCGGCGCTACAGAGCAAAACGATTCCTTATATTTAGGAAACGGTTCTTCCTTATCTAT
>JAKSUL010000087.1 GCA_024409055.1 Bacilli bacterium | reverse complement strand
TCGCACTTTGTCTTACTTTGTGGTTATCGCCGAAGAGCTAAATATCACGAAGGCGGCCGAGAAACTCTGCATGAGCCAACCCCCTCTTAGCAGCCAAATAAAAAATCTCGAAGAAGAGCTAGATACCGTGCTTTTCATAAGAGGAAAAAGGCACCTTCAACTTACTGACTCCGGAAAGCTTTTATATAGGCACGCCAAAGAGATTTTGTCCCTCTCCAAAAAGACGATCGAAGAGATTCGCTCCATGAATAAAGGCGTTCACGGCAAAATCTCGATTGGCCTCGTTGAGGGATCGGCTCCTAGCATCGCCGCCAAATGGATTGAGACGTTCGTCGAAAAATACAAAAACGTCGAATTCCACATCGTTGACGGAAATAGCGATGACCTCATCCAGAAACTTAGGAGTGGTCTTATCGACCTCGCCGTCGTCACCTCGCCATGTGACAACACTCTTTTGAACAGCTTCAAGGTCGGGAACGAAGTCATGACGGCCTTCATGAGCAAAGATAATCCATTGGCCTCTCTCCCTGGCGACACAATAGACTTAGAACTACTTAAAAATTCCCGTTTGATAATTCCTAGTAGAGAAGCCATCAATACGATGATCTACAAATGGTTCAAAGAAGTTCACGCTGAACCGAAGATCATTTGCAGAATGGATAACTATCTAGATGTTGCGGCTTTGTCCGAGAGAAACATTGGTATTAGCATCTTCCCTAAAACCGCCAGCATTTTGAATAGCCAAATCGTGGCTAAGGACATAGTCAATCCAGAAAGATACGTCGAATACCTTTTCGTTTGGCTGAAGAACAAACCGCTTCCTTTAGTGGACGAGGCTTTCATCGACCACGTCAAAGAAGCTGTCAATAATTGATAGTGTTATTGCTTTTTCTTTAAGCAATATCCTTTTGAGTTAAATGTATAATTAAACCGCTATGGTTACTTATCGTTATTCACTTAAAGGCGGTTACTTAACCGCCATCGAACATGATGGAAAAAACATCATGTATACGCCGGACCCGCGTTCTTGGAACGGGACAGACGTCGCTATTTTTCCTTTTGTGGCTAGGCTTAAAGAAGGTCAATACACGGTAGACGGAAAAACCTATTCCATGAAGAACCACGGATTGGTCAGGTATTACCCGATAACTGTGATAAAAGATGACGGTAAAAACGCCATCCTCCAATTTGAATCCAACGAAGAAACGAAAAAAGAATATCCTTTCGATTTCTCCTTCAAAATAAATTACACGTCTACCGAAAACGGATTATTCGTCGCGTATGAAGTCACAAATACAGGTAATGTCGATATGCCTTTTGGCATAGGATCGCACCCATCCTTTAAACTTCCTTGCATCGAAAAAGAAACCGAAACCGATATTTCCGGCAATTACCTCGAATTTGAGGAAGAAGTCGAATTGATAGCGGTGGATTTCAATAAGGAATGTACCTTTCCAAGAGGAACCACGACTGAGATGGGGTTTGTTAAGAAACTTGATCTTAGCAAAGTGTTCTTCCGCAAATTCCCAACCCTTGTTTTAGATGCTTCGAAAATTAAGAAAGTCACCCTTTGTAAGAAAGATGGAAGCAAAGTGATCATGAACTTCAATTCCAGATACATCGCTTTTTGGAGCCATCCTCAATATGGTGATTATGTCTGCATGGAACCCTGGATGTCCCTCCCTGATTTCGTGGACGCCCCAAG
>JAKSUL010000086.1 GCA_024409055.1 Bacilli bacterium | reverse complement strand
CTGTCGCGAAGAATATCGATGCCCGTCTTCTTTAAAATGGCTTTTGCGACTTTATAGGATTCAGGGTGGATGCTAGTCGCGTCAAGTGGTTCATCCCCATCATAGACGCGCAAGAAGCCTGCACACTGCTCATAGGCTTTTGGGCCGAGCTTTGGGACGTTCCTAAGCTCTTTTCTATTCATGAAGCGGCCATTCGCCTTCAAATACTCATAGATGTTATCCGCCAAAGTCTTGTTGATGCCAGAAACATAGCGAAGGATTGAAGCGGATGCGTTATTGAGGTTAACGCCGACTTTATTAACGCAATCCTGCACAACTTTCTCTAGCGATTCCTCAAGCTTGACTTGGTTCATGTCGTGCTGGTATTGTCCAACGCCGATTGCCTTTGGCTCGATCTTCACAAGCTCGTTTAACGGGTCTTGGAGACGCCTCGCTAGTGAGATGGCGCTTCTTTTCTCGACGGGAAGATTCGGGAATTCGTTTTCGGCGAGTTTAGACGCACTATAAACAGAGGCTCCTGATTCGTTCACGATGAATATCTTGGCTTTCAAATTGTTATCTTTGATGATCTTCGACACTTCAGCTTCAGATTCACGGGAAGCAGTTCCGTTTCCAAGCGCGACGTAATCGATCTTCTTTGTCGTCAAAATTCGAAGGATGTCTTTCCTGGCGTTTTCTTTTTCGAAGTTCGAAGCAACAGTCAAGTTGAAGACGCCAACGCATTCGGGGATACCATTTTCATTAACAACCGCGTATTTACAACCAGTTCTAAATCCTGGGTCAAATCCTAGGATTCTCTTGTTTTTCAAAGGCGGGTAAAGAAGGAGCGACGCGAGATTCTTTTTGAATATCTCGATAGACGCATCCTCTGCTTTTTCGGTCAAATCATTACGAATCTCGTTTTCAACGGAGGGGAGAATGAGCCTAGACAAAGAATCGTCTATCACCGTCTCGACGAACTCGGCGAAATCGTTCTTCCAAGTCCAGAAATAGCAAATGTGCTTTTTAATGTTTTCTAATGAATACTCCAAAGTGACTTTGAGGCATTTTTGAGCTTCGCCACGATTGATCGCCAAGACCTGATAGGAACGGAGATAGGACACTTTTTGCGAGAACGCCGAATACTGACGATATGTGTCCTTTTCATCCTTTGCGATCTCCTTGGATTGGAGCATTCCCTGCTTAGCGATGAGGTTTTTGATGAAGGAGCGATACTCGGCGTTATCGGCGATTTCTTCGGCGAGGATGTCGGAGGCGCCTTGCATGGCGTCTTCAACCGAAGTAACTCCTTTTTCCGGATTGATGAACGAAGCGACCTTTTGATCGTGATCGGGTGCCCTGCGGCCCTTCTTAAGATATTGGGCTAACGGCTCTAAGCCTTTTTCTTTAGCGATCATGGCCCTAGTTCTCTTCTTGGGCTTATAAGGGCGATAGATGTCTTCAAGAGCGCTTAATGTTTCGACGTTGTCGATTTGCTCTTTCAGCTCATCGGTCAATTTGCCTTGTTCCTCAATAGAGGCAAGAACCGTGTTCTGACGTTCTTCGAGTTTTCTTAAATAAGCAAGTTTTTCTTCAAGAGAGCGAAGGTCAGCGTCGGTAAGACCTCCGGTTACATCCTTACGGTAACGGGCAATAAAAGGCACCGTAGAGCCTTCGTCGAGAAGCTTGATTGCAGCTTCGACTGACTCCAATTTAAGATTGAGGGAGTCAACTATTCTTTTCGTAATATCCATGCCATAGATTATGCTACAAAACGCTTCCTAAACCAAAAGAAAAGGCCCGATTTTCTCAGGCCAAAATCGTTCTATTAATACCGAACTTGTTTCTATTTATGACCGCAATAGTCACCTTTCCGCGCGCTTTAAGTCATAGTGGAAAAGAACATCACCATAAAAGCATCCAATCATTAACGTTTATTTGGAAATTGATTTTCCGATAAGTCACACCGCCGCCTCTTTTTAAAGAAAAAGTGCCGGCACTCAA
>JAKSUL010000085.1 GCA_024409055.1 Bacilli bacterium | reverse complement strand
GCGTAGAAGATAACTTTCTTTTTCATTGTCTTTCTCCTTTAGTATTGGACGGCCAATTGGAAGAAATCGGTAGCCGCATCAAAGCTTCCATCCTTATGGATGGTGATGACGTTTCCTCCGATCATATCCATGCCGGCATTGCAGCCAGGGGCCATCTCTTCGCCTTCGGCGTAAGTATGGTAATCAAGACCATGCCCGCCTTTTAAGGCATAGGCGAGCAAGATATCGTTTGAATCTATTAGGTCTTCGCCGTAGACGGAATAGAAGGAGTTGCTGTGATCATGTCCGCAGAACATACCTTTTGTGGCGCCTAAAGACTCGGCTTTTTTAAATAGACCAGTGTCTTTATATCCCGGATATGTTCTTGTACCTTCTAACCCATCGGGAGCGCTGCTACAGACCTTATCCCACATATCGCCACCATGGTGGTATTTGGAGGGGTCGCTCTTAGAAACGCGATAGGCATATTCCCACTGGAAAAGAGGGATATGGAAGAACGTCAAGTTCGAAACGACAGTCCCACCATTATTGGCTTTTGCGAGATTGATTTCCTGCTCATACCAATCGATCTGATCTTCGTGGATGACGTCGTATTTATATGTCGGCCCAGTAGCGGTCAAGGAGTTGGAATCGATGGAATAGACCTGCCATTTCGTGGAAGTTCCATCGGTGAGATTCACAACGTAATTGCTACGGCCATAAACCGCGTCTTTAACCTCTTGGGCGACGCAGTTTTTTCTCTTCATCGCCTCGTCGATAACATAACTAGGACCATAGGTGCCCTGTTTATCATGGTTACCATAGGTAAATCCCCAAGGGATATCGAACGAATCGAGGAGATTGAAAAGATGCTGGACCGTGCTTTGGTTGGCGGTTAAGAACAAATCACCGGTGATCATGATCAAATCAAGAGTTCCGCCTGAGAAAGCCTTGGCTTGTTCAATGACTTTTTTGATATAGGCTTCCTCGACGGCATAATTGGTTTCGATCGACCAGTGGATGTCGCTTAAATGAAGGACGTGTCCTTCGTCTTTGGAAGCGAAAACCGGAATTTCTTTGACGTAGGTCTCTAAACTCGGGTTTGTTCCGGCGCATGAAGCGACAAGTGAGAGGAACGGAAGAGCTAATAGGGCTTTTTTATTCATAGGTTTCCTTAGGCTTTTTGGCCATCGTTGATATATAAGATTCCGAGGCAATGAGGTCCGCAATGGCTGGAGATCGTGGCACCGGCGAGAGTTTTATAGATGGTCTTGAAGCCAACTTTCTTAAGTCTTTCTTCCACCGCCGCAACAACGTTATCAGGGGCGGAGCTATAGGTGATGAAAACGCGGGTAAGATCCGGGGTCTTAAACATTTCGAGGGTGTCGTTAACGTAATCCATGACGGCTTTCATCATCGGGCCGCGGTATTTCTTGCCGGCCGACATCTTTGCGCCTTCGTGGACGTATATGGCCGGTTTGAGTTTGAGCAAATTGGCTCCGATCATGGCTAAAGCCGAGCATCTTCCGCCTTTATAGAGATAATTGACGGATTCGAGGCTGAAAGAAGCCTGATTTTTCTTTTTGCGGACGTTGATGGTGTCGACGATTTCCTTGGGGTCTTTGCCTTCTTTCGCCATATCCCTGGCCGCCATGGCCAAAAGGGCGATACCGGTCGAAAGGGAATCGCTGTCGATGATGTCGACTTTGCCCTTGAACTCGTCTTCGTTAGAAGCGTTGATGGCGTTTTGGCAGGTCGAGGATATTCCAGAGCCCAAAGAGAAATGAATGATATGGTCGTATTCTTTCAAAAGCTCCCTGAAATATTCGCCGAACTGGTAAGAGTTGATAGCGCTCGTCCTAGGAAGAACACCGGTCTTTTCGGTGAATTCAAACATTTTCTCTGGAAGGATTTCTCCATCCTTATAGACCTCGTCTCCCATGATGACGGGATAGGCGATGACGCGGATATCGAATTCTTCGAGAAGTTCCTTTGGAAGATCGATGGTTGATTCGGCGGAAATACAGATTTTCATAGTAGTCTCCTTAGTCTTTTATTCTCTTAAGCGGTTTCCACTTCTGGTAAATGCGTTTGTAATATTCGTCCCACATGGAGCCGACGTGCTCTTTGCTATAGAAAGCGGCGATCTTAT
>JAKSUL010000084.1 GCA_024409055.1 Bacilli bacterium | reverse complement strand
ACACGAAATACCTTTTCTATTACCGCGGAAGAAGCAAAGTGAAAAAAGGAGGCATCGACGTTGAGTCGGAAATCGACCTTATCATCGAGGAAAACGGCATCCTTTACCCAATAGAAATCAAAAAGAATGACAATCCAAAAGCAATAGATGCTTCTGCGTTCACTGTCCTTGATGCGGATATTGATAAAAAAAGAGGCGATGGAGCGATAATTTGTTTATCCAAAATCAAACTCAAGTTGAGAGACAATCTCTACGTTCTTCCCATCGAATACATTTAAGCGGAGATTAGAAAAAGCGGGGTTTTGCACCCCGCACCTTCATTGGTGAATTAGATTGTTTCGACAAGTTTTGGACCAGCACTAGCGATTAAATAAAGCCTGCCTCTTAAGCGGTTATTCGCATCGAGTTTTTGATCCAATAAAAGAATCCCGAATTCCTCTGAATCGTCGATATTCTTCAACATTGAAACCTGTTTACTTACAACTTCGAATTCGATATCAGCTTTATCGTTAGGAAAATAGCCAATAACTAATTTCATTTTCGATTTTATAGAATCAAGCTTGGCAACTTCATACGTCCAACCGTTGGCTCCGTTCATCTCGTTCTCATGCTCAACTGCGGCCGTCAACGTCCAATCGTAGAATTTGATTCCGTTGACGCTCTTGCTCGAAGAAAACCACCAAGTGTGGTCGATAGTAAAATATTCAGGCCAATATTTCCCTTCAACAGTCGCCATTTTTGACATCACGTCCCCAACGAGCTTTGTATACTCTGCCTTTTTGTAATAAACCGAGGAATCGTTTTGTAGTTTTTCGTCAACTGCAGTTACGAACTCTTTAGCAAACAGTTCTATCTTTCTCGTCGTTTTCATAGTTTTCCTTTCTGCTTCTTGCGGGTTCTTTATATCGATTTTCGCAGCTTCAATCGGTTTAGGATTAATCGCTTTGATAACGGAATCATCTGCTCGTTTTTTCTCCTTTTGAAGGATGGCGTCTTTTTTAAGTTTAAGCTCTAATCTGAAACGTTTTTCGGATTGAACGCGGAACACTACGGCAAGCACAAACGCAATAACGCAAAGCGCTAAACACACGCAAAATGCAACTCCTCCACCGAACGGGTTTCCGTTCCCGACAATTACGCCAAGCAAAATAAAGGATGTGGGGAACAAAACAATGCCAGCAACTAAAAGTACCACGAACATCTTTTGCTGCCAGTATCCTTTTTGAGCAGAGGTAATTGAACGGACAGCGTCGGAATATTCATTAGAAGCGTAAAAATTGTTGCTTGGATTTTGTGTTCGACCTTCGTTAACCTGCGAACGAGAAACCGAATCCGAAGATTCTTCTTCGCGAGCAAGATACTTTTCCTCTAACGGAATAGGCATGGGCTTTATTTTGAAAGACGTTTTAGATACACCATCCAATTTATGAGCCTTAAAGTTTCGAACGCTAAAATACATCGGTTTTGCCACCGATTTAGCCTTGTCTATTGCATTGTGTTCGCTTGAAGCCTCTACTTCGATGGCAGTTTTTTTATATGACGAAAAATAGCCTTTGGAGTACTCGAATTCGACAATCCATCTAGAATCAAAGAAGCCCATCAACTACCTCTAACTTATAAACATAGTATTTGCATCGATAAATTTGCATATTTTTGATGGTGTTTTAAAACTCATCTTATTCATTGTTTTCGTCTTTGTATTTTGTGTAGTATCCGTGATTCTCGGTCGGCCTAAAGTCGTTCGGGAACTGAATGTCAGTTTTTATGTCTAATGTTATCTGATGGATGCGGTCCATTAAGAAGTATGGATCCTTGAGGTCATCTAGAACCGCGCTTTGGGTGGAGGCGGTAATGTAAATGTCTCCAACCTTGAATAGCTTATCCGTTGGACTCACTTTGACGTTGACACCGGATATCTCCGAATAATAGATCGACTTGAAGTCGACTCCGATAACGCCACTTCTAATGAGGATTCTTTTATCCGTTATCGCATATTCGATGTTTTTTAAGGAAGCCACTCTTTTTACGATGTGGGCTATGAATATCCAAACAGGAGCCAAATGGATCAAGAAGAACAAAACCATAAAGACGAGAACAAAGCCTAAGCGCGCAGCATCAAGAGTCCAGAATTGGACGGTCATGACAATGATGAAGACGTCGAAGGTCAGCCACAACAAGGCAAAAGGAAGTCCGTTGAAGAAAGACTCCATGATATAAGCCTTTTTGTTTGGCTTAAGGCGAAGGAGAACGTTCTCGTCCTTCATTATCATCGAATCAATGGAATCCTTTTTGTTGGGATCGCTATCTTTTATGAAATAATTCTCGTTTATCTTGGCCATATTTGTATCTCCATATATGGGTCGACTCATTATCAATATAAGCGCCTTTTTATTCAAGACGACATAAAACGCAAAATGTCAAAATGACTATAGACGGGCAGACATCCAAAACCTTTTACGTTTACTCTTTCAAATGCATTTTCTCTTTTTTTTGCACTTTTATGATATGATAGACTCATGGATCTAAAGAAGAGTTATTACCGACTGAAGAAAGAGGAATTCGATTCCTTATATAGCGCGATGAAAACGAGCGAAGACTCAATTCATCTCCTTTCTCCTTTTGGAAAAGACTATTTCTACTACCCAGACGCGAAAACATTGGGCGAGATTATTGAGC
>JAKSUL010000083.1 GCA_024409055.1 Bacilli bacterium | reverse complement strand
AATGTCCACAAAGTCGATAAAAGCACCTTGCCTGAACTCGACGTTTTGGCCTTCAACGACATAGCCGCCAATAAACTCTTGATATGAATACTGTGGATGGAACTGGATGTGCAGGACTTCGGCATATTCGGCCCCAACTTCATTTGCTAAGAAGGATTTTGAAGTACCAGGCGGACCACTAAGAATAACTTGATAATATTGCTCTAAAACAGTCTTTAGGGCGGTGACCGATAATGCTTCATTTTCCATATTAATAAACCTTTCTTGAAGAGGCGATTTTGTGTATGCTGGGGTAGACGATTGGTTCTGCTCGTTAAGCCAGCTTGAGTCTGTGCCTTCTGGAAGTCCAATTCTGTTTCTTATGACGGAGGTTCTAAACATTTTGTCGGAATAAGAAAGAGCAATCGCAGATCCTGTTGTGAAGAAGGCATTGATTTCATTGTCTGTTAGATTTGTTTCTTTTTTGAAATAAGCAATTATTGAGCCAATGCTGGCTTCGTTTTCAAACGCTTTAAACCTACAAAACCAAACTGCAAGTGCAACAAGATCTATTTTGGTTCCTTTGAAGAGCTTTCTTATCTCGTCGACATAGTTGTATGAAAACTTAAAAATTTCACTACCGTCGGGGTTTTTCTCTTCTTTTATGAAGCTTCTCCATTGCGTCCCCCCGCCAAAAATGTTGTTTATTACGCGGGCGGGCATCCATTGATCGAGTGACTCGCTTATAGAAAGCTTGTTCCCAGTTTTCGGATAAAAAGGATTAATAAAGTTGCACCTTTCGTCATCGCAAGGGGATGATTCACCGGGTGCGAACAAACTTCCAAAGTTGAAAGCATAACCATAAGAATCCTTAATCGAATCTTTACGGATAGGCTTCAGGTTACTTACCCCAAGACTTTTGATGATTAGGATAATGTTGATGGAAGTCCTAATTTCCTTAGGCAAATCCAATTTAGCAAGAAGATCGTACGCTGCGAGTACGGTTTGTTCGCTTAAGTATTTCATTAATAAAATTATAAGGGTTGAACACCTAGATTTCCGCCGAAAACATGCGCTAGACGTCGATTTTGGCGCTTTTGTGGTGCAATTTCAGCCATTTTAGTCCTTTTGGTTGGCGTACGACTATAACCAATGAAATATCCTAGTGGGGCGTTTTTATGGACAAATCTGCTCCATATATGCCCTTGGATATATTAAAAAAGCCCGATATGATCGGGCATTTTATCGATATGGTGGCTGAGGGGGGACTCGAACCCTCGACATACCGGGTATGAGCCGGTTGCTCTAACCAACTGGGCTACTCAGCCATTGAGTATTAGAAACAAAATTGGTGGAGCATGGCGGGCTCGAACCGCTGACCTCCTGCGTGCAAAGCAGGCGCTCTCCCAACTGAGCTAATGCCCCATAGAGATGTTGTTTCTCACGTCTTAGTTTCCTAAAACGCTCGATTATTATATCCATGAGGCAAGTATGCCGCAATAAATAGTTTTTATTCTTTAAAACTTAGTAGTTTTTCTTCGAGGAAATGGAGGCATAGTCATCATAGAGTTTTAGGCATTCTTCCCTATCCATCTCCTCCATGATGTCGCATTCGCCGTTAGCCTTTTTACCAAGGAAATCATAGAAAGCCTGATCACGGAAGCCGACCTTTTCGGTATCGACGATATTGCATCCGTAATAGATCTTGTCGATGTTCGCCCAGAGGATTGCCCCTAAGCACATGGGACACGGTTCCCCTGTCGTATATAATTCGCATCCCCTCAAATCGAAGGTCTTAAGTTTCTTGCACGCTTCATGGATAGCCATGATCTCACCATGGCAAGTAGGATCGTTATTTAGCAAAACCGAGTTATGACCCCTGCCCACTATTTGATCGTTTTTAACAATCACGCAGCCAAAAGGACCGCCATGACCGTTATGGATACCAAAACTAGCTTCGGCAATAGCCTCTTTCATGAATTTGTTCATATTTTCGTCCTGCTCATATTTTAGCAAAGAACGGAATCGATAAAAAGAAAAGCAAGGGATTTCTCGCCTCGCTTAACTATTTGTTTACTTTTCTTTTAATCGGAATCCAAACCGCGCTGTGGTAATCCGGGTCGGTGTTATTGCCGTTAACGCAGTCATACCATTCGACGTTGGCGTTACCATCGATCTCGAACTCTTCGTTGTTCGGAAGCCATTCTTTAAATATTTTATTGGTCACCGATTGAAGGGCTTCTGGGATCGGCCCAACGCAGTTGAAAATAGCCCACTCCCCCATCGGGAATTCATATAGGGTCATTCCTTCGGGGATCTCGCCTCCCGTGTAGCGTCCGCCGATGATGTAACGGAGTTTTCCGTTATCTCCATCCACGCATACGCCGTATTCGCCGATACAGTTGTCCACTATCGCTTTTTCATAAGCGTTTGCCGGCTTATTCCCGGCGTATATGTTTGTGCAATATTTCTCGCATATCTCATCCCAATACAAAGGGATTTTCTTTTGGGCTTCTTCGAACGTGAATTCCCTTTGGAACCCGATGATTCGAAGCCCGAACATCTTCGTGATTTTATAATCCATCTCTTTTCCTCCTTGGATATCAATCTTTATGTGAAGTGGGAGAAACGAGACGAAAGATGCGCCTTTGATGACTTCGCTTGGAGTGACCCCGTGAAATCTAGTGAACGCCTTTGTGAAGCTTTCCGGGGTTTCATACCCGCATAGAAGCGCGATATCGACGACTTTGCCCTTCTTCTTTGATAAGGCAACCGCGGCCTCATGAAGCCTGCGGTTTCGAATGTATTCCGATATCGTGTATCCAGTTAATAAGGCAAAGCCTTTCTGAAGATAAAAGGGCGAGACGAAAACCTCTTTGGCTATATCTTCAATAGATACGTCGCCAGTAAGGTTATTCTCGATATAGGTAATCGAGGCTTGAATGCATTTGCTCCACTCCATTTGTTTCTCCTCGCAGTGAATGTTAACGAACCCTCAGGCCACATTCCTATCTTTCTATGC
>JAKSUL010000082.1 GCA_024409055.1 Bacilli bacterium | reverse complement strand
GTCTTGTCTAAAGCCTCGCGCATAACGCGAAGAAGGGAAGTAAATAAGGACTCAAAGTCATTGTAATGGTCAATATGACGGTTAATGTGTTCCGATCCACGCCTTGCAACGGTCAAAATAGTGCCTTCTACGGGGTTTACGACGGCTTCGTAGGCTTTATTGGTGCCTGACTGCAAAGCGGCCGCAAACTGCGTTAAATTGGCTTCTTTTAATCCTTGGAACGCTTTTGCGATTCCGGCGAAGAATTGCGAAACGATGACGCCGGAGTTTCCTCTAGCACCAAGAAGCATTCCTCTTGCGAGTTTGGATGAGAGTTCCCCAAGGTTATCGAACTCCATGCCTTCGACGGCTTTGACGCCGCCCGTTAAGGTTGAAGCGATATTTGTTCCCGTATCGCCATCTGGGACCGGGAAAACGTTGAGGTCGTTGATTTCGTCGTAATGGCTCTTTAGGTCGCGATAACCGTTTTGGAGCATCTCGGCGAAGTCTTTAGCTGTTAATATTTCCATAATTTGACCTTTTTGTCCCTATTAAAGGGAAAAAGGTGGCGTCTTGGGCTTATTCGCCCGCGACGGTCACCTCATTGCCGTAAAAGAATGTGGATATTGTGCCAGGTCCTACGGAAGCTCCGACGATCGGACCGATATATCCGATGTAGATTTCCTTCGGTGTGGCTAGTTTTAATATCTCGTTTTTCAAGAGATTGGCGGCTTCTACATCATCGGCATGGCACACCCAAATGGTGCGGTTGACGATGTCGGGGCAATTCTCGACAGTAGATTTGGCGATCTCTTGAATCGAACTAAGACGGCCTTTGATTTTCTTTATTGCAAAGTTGTGTCCTTTGATGTCGCTGATGATGATCGGCTTAACACCAAATAGATTTCCGAAGAAGGCACTGCCAGCAGAGACGCGGCCAGCCTGTCTTAAGTATTTAAGATCGGCGACGGCGGCAAATTGATTGTAGTTAAGCCTTTCATTGGTAAGAACTTCAACGACTTCGTCGATGGTCTTGCCTTCGGATCTGAGATTGGAAGCGCGAATTCCCATTTCGCCTTGAGCGAAACAAGAGATGAGCGAATCGAAGCAGATGACTTTGTTGTTCGGGTATTTTTCCTCTAGTCCTTTGGCGACGGTAAGTGCAACGTTGCGGCTTCCGCTTAAGCCAGAAGAACAGGTGATATAGAGGACATCTTCGCCTTTGGCGAGATATTTTGAGAATTTTTCTTCGAAGACATTGGCCGGAACCATTGTTGTATAGATTCTCTTGCCAGCCCTCATCACATCGTAGAAGGCATGGGCATCGAATCCTTGATCCCAGTCAAGTGAAGCGATTCTCTCGACTCCATCCCACGAAACATTCATCGGACAATAGTCCAAATCATATTTATCGCGGAATTCCTTAGGGAGATCACATGTGGAGTCAAGCAAGATAGCAAACTTTGACATTTTCATAGTCCCCTTGTTAATCAAACCAATTCAATTATTGGTTGTTTTGCATGGATTTCATGACCTGACGGACCTGAGCTTCGCTCGGTTTGCGTCCCATGGACATGAACATAGCGCGGATCATCTTTTCGTTGATCGGCGGGTTTTTCTTAAGTTCTCTCTTGAAGAACCAACGGGAGAGGAAGAATCCAGCGATGAGGCCGATGACTAAACCGGCTATCACTAGAGCAAACCAGGAGCCTGACCACTCCATTTTTAGTTAGCCCTTCCGTCGTATTTACCAGTGACGGTGTCGATCCAGACCTTCTCGTGATTGTCGATGAAGAGCGGGACGCGGATGCGGAGGCCGGTTTCAAGAACGGCGTCTTTGGAAGCACTGTTGACGGAGTCGCCTTTGATGCCAGGTTCGCACTCGACGATTTCGAGAGCGACTTTGGCCGGAAGGCTAAGACCGAGGACTTCGTCCTCATAGCTGACGATGGTGACTTCGCCATTGGCGGCCAAGAA
Source organism: Bacilli bacterium (assembly GCA_024409055.1). GTDB lineage: Bacteria > Bacillota_I > Bacilli_A > RFN20 > CAG-826 > Alloenteromonas. The sequence goes on along the minus strand of JAKSUL010000082.1, from coordinate 1,462 downwards.
CGGGATTTCGTTGGCGAGGGTGCTCTTTGGAAGCTCAACCTGCTCGTAGGTGGCGTTATCCATGAAGACGAGGGTTTCTCCGCCATCGTAGAGATAGTTCATGACTTTCTTGTCGATGTGGATGTCTTCGACCATGTAACCAGAGTTACGGGCGAGTTCGATGATGGCGCCGGTCCTCATGTTTTTGACTTTGACTTTGGCGACCATCTTTCTCATAGCGGTTTTGTTGAGAAGGATGTCGAGAACCTGATAGATGCAATTCTCATCGATGAAGTAATTGCCAGGTCTCAATTCAGTGACGTTGATCATAAATGATTTTCTCCTAAATAGGCAAAATGCCTTTGGTATTATATACCACCGCTTGCCTAATGCAAAAACAAAGCACGCAACCACGGTTTTTGGATGGATTCAGTTCTTTTAGTTAACAAAAAAGCACCTTAGGGATATCAATTTCCTAAAACGCTTATTTTAGAAAATTCAATTAGCGTGTTTGTAAACTAAGAAAAGGATTCATGCTTAGTTCGTCGCTAAACTTCGAACTGGGTCCATGACCGGGATGAATTTTCGTTTCGCCATTAAGTTTCTTTTTTAGCTTATTCAAAGAAGATTCAATCGTTCTAGGACTGCCAGTCGGCAAGTCACTTCTACCGATGCTCAGATGGAATAAAGTGTCACCGGAGAAGCACACATTATCTTTATTAAGATAAAAGCAAGAAGAACCCGATGTATGGAACGGTGTTTCTATCACTTCGATCACGGTATCTCCGAGCTTGATTTGGTCTTCGTCTTCAAAAGCGTATACCGATAAGTCGGTTAGCTCGATTACAGGCACTCCATGGCGGCCGCTAAGATTAAGTCTAGGGTCACTAAGCTTCTCGGCTTCTACCGCGTTAATAAACACGGGTATATCTTTGACGCCGGGATAATCGACCAGGCCGAAAATATGGTCGTAATGAGCGTGGGTTAACAAAAACCCCAAGCACTTTCCTTGGTGGTGCTTTTCGATGTAACGGTGAAGGAAATCGTTGCCGTTATATCCAGGATCAACGACAAAGCACGGCGAGCCTTCGTCCCCTACTACATAACAATTGCAGAACCCTAGATCTTCCCTAGGGCATAATTTGGCGATATTCATGGTTTAAATTGTAAAGAAAAGGCCCCAGCTTGGGGCCGTTATCTCCAAAGAGAGGCTTATTTCCTTTCTTTGTGGAGGGTCTTCTTGTTGCAGCGCGGGCAGAACTTGAGGATTTCCATCTTGTTCGGATGGGTCTTTTTGTTCCTGGTGGTGATGTAGTTTTCTTCACCGCACTCGGTGCATTTAAGGATGACTTGATCGCGTTTGGAGGCCATATTTTTACACTTCCTTCTTTTTCAGCGGGGTTAGTCTACCATAGCGGGAAACAAGAATAAAGCCAAAATCCGTCTTTAACGCTTAAAATTCGATGAACTCTCCGTTTTCCCG
>JAKSUL010000081.1 GCA_024409055.1 Bacilli bacterium | reverse complement strand
GTTGAGTAACAATATCTGGCGCCTGTGAATTTTCCGAACACGTATTTGTTGGAAGCGGCCTCACACATCGTGACCATCCAGCCGGAGATCAATTCGATTTCTTCGCTCATCGGCGGGGCCAAAAGGCTCTTTTCTGGTGTTGCAGTCACGTAATCGACTTCTTGTCCAAAGACGGTGACTTTTCCTTCCGAATTTACTCCGTTGACGTTGCAGAATTCGATGTGACTAAAAGCGGGCCCATAAGAAGTGGAGAGATACATGTAGTCATTATCGAAAGCTGCGCCTTGAACTTTGGATGGGAGGCTATAGGCCTTAACAGGGGTTAAGTCGATTCCAAATGTTTCAGTCTTCGTATCGTCAAAATTGAATTCGACGGCGATGGCTTTGTTCTCGCCTTTTTGATGAAGGGGATTGGTTTCGTGATCGCCCTTGTTATAGAACTCACCGATAACGATTTTTCCGTCGTAATCCGTTGTCCAACTCGGCTTGAGATAGTCTTGATCGCTAAAAGCGAGGTTGACCTTTCCGATGCATTTTATGGAGTCTTCCTTAGTGGAGAGAGCCTCGGCCCAACTATAGACGTCTAAGGCGTTTTTGGAACCAGAGCTACTATGACAGATATAAAGATATTCGCCGTGCACGGTCAAACCACCGGCGTGAGCGGTGTTATTGCTCCCGTCTTCATTGAGAAGATTGAGCATTTTGATTGTTTTGCCGCTTCCTTTTTCGACTATTCCGATCTGCGAGGCTCCTTTGGAGCGATAACCGCACATGACGAAATTCTCGGAATCCTCGTCGTAATCTAATCCTTGTCCGATGAGCCCATCGTCGATTCCTGGTATGACAAACGCCCTCTCTGAGTGATTGTAGTAATTGCTGACCGGGGCGCGGAAATAGGTGACCATGCCTAAATAGGCAACGCCGATAAAGCCGACTAAAGAAGCGCTGATGATAACGGCGATTCTTGCGCCCTTAGGCATCTTTTTCTTTTGGATTGGCTCGCTTTTTGCCGTTTCGTTTCCGGTTTCTTCTAATTTCGTTTCTTCGTCGCTCATAGTCTTTTCCTCTTTCGATGAAGTTGTTTTGCTGTCTTCAAATCTATCACTTTTGTCGTTACGCTTCTATTACACACGTACGATTTTTGTACGCGTGCTCATGTATTTGGGTATAATGACATCGATTGTTCAAAGGAGGTTCATATAATGGGCTTGTTCAGCAAGAAACAATTACTCAAAGTCATCGAATGGGAAGATAACACCAAAGACACTATCGTCTATCGCTTCCCGCTCACCGACAGGGACGCGATCATGAATTCGTCGACCCTCGTCGTTCGTCCGTCTCAGATTGCCATGTTCATCCACAAAGGACAGATCTGCGACATCTTTGCCCCTGGCACTTACAAACTCTCGACCGAAAATATTCCGCTTATCTCCAAGATTCTTAATATCCCAACTGGCGGCGAATACACCGTCACCGCTGAAGTCTACTTCGTCAACACGAAGCAGATGACCGGACAGAAGTGGGGGACCCAGAATCCGATCATGATCCGCGATAACGATTTCGGAAACGTCAGGATCCGTGCCTTTGGTGCCTACTCATTCAAGGTCGAAGACGCCAAGAAGTTCATGGAACAAATGTTCGGAACCAACGCCGTTTATACCACCAGCGATGTCGCCGCTCAGATCAAACCGGCCGTCATCGAGTCCTTCACCGATGCCGTTGCCGAGAGCAGAATCAGCGCTCTTGACCTCGCCACCAACTACAAAGAATTCAGCAGCACCGTTTTGGCCACCAGCGTTCAGTCCTTTGCTGAATTCGGTCTTAAACTTTGCACCTTCGTTATCGAAAACATCTCTTTGCCGGCCGAGCTCGAAAAGGCTCTCGACGAGAGAACAAAGCTTGGCATGATGAGCGGCATGATGGGAACCTACACCCAGATGAAGGCCGCCGATGCTATGCTCGCCGCCGCCGAAAACCCGAACGGCAGCAATATGGCCGCCATGGGCGTTGGCCTTGGAGCCGGCGTCGGAGTTGGCGGACTTATGATGAACACCGTCGCTCAGGCTAAAGACGCCCCGAAACAGGCCCCGGCCGCTCAAGGTGGCAAGACCTGCCCGAAGTGTGGCGCTTCCGTTCCGGCTGGATCTAAGTTCTGCCCAGAATGCGGAGAAAAGATGCCGGTTGCCAAGTTCTGCAAAGAATGTGGCGCCAAACTCGCCGATGGAGCTAAGTTCTGCCCAGAATGCGGAACTAAGGTTGAATAATGGCTGACGAAGAAAAGAAAACCATTGCGGCTAAGGTGTCCTCTGCCAAATGCGAAGGCTGTGGCGGAGACATGTTCTTCAGCCCAAAGGATCAGCAACTTCGCTGCCCGAACTGTGATTCGCTCCAGGGCTTCCCGATCAATAAGATGCAAAATAAGCATCCGATCTCCGAACCCGACGAAAAAGGGAACCACGATAAATGGGTTGCCGCCAGCAAGACGTTTAAGTGCCCGACTTGCGGCGCTAACGTTGAGTTCAATGGTCCCTTCTTTAGTGGCAAATGCGAATATTGCGAATGCAATTACGTAATCGATACTAAGACTCTTGAAGGAACTAGGCCGGACGTCCTCATTCCGTTTGCCTTCGACGAAAAAGAAGCGGCCATCCGCTTTGCCAAAAGCGTAAAGAAGAAATTCTTCGCTCCTCGCAAATTCAAGAAAGCCGTTCCTGAAAGCGATGTGCGCGGCGTCTATGTCCCGTGCTTTACTTTCGACGCCGATACCTTCACTAGGTATAACGGCATCCTCACCAAAACATACACAGTCCGCGATTCCAAAGGAAATACGCACACCGAGGTCAAACTAATCCCGATCTCCGGTACAAACTCCATGGAACATCGTGACTATGTCGTCGAGAGTTCCTCTCACCTCAACGGGAAGGATATCAAGGCCCTTCTTCCGTATCACATGGATGATTCGTGCTTGGTCTCTTCCGATTTCATCAGAGGCTATGATGCGGAACACTATGCCGATCCGATGGAGGACTGCTATAAGATCGCCCAGAAGGAGATCGAGGCAAAGATCAAGAGCAACATCTTGTCCAAATACAGCTATAGCGGCGTTAAGACATTCAATATGGACGTCGATTATAGCGAGGAGATGTATTCTTACCGCTTCCTCCCCGTCTATTTCCTTACCTTGATGTATAAGCAAAAGAAATACATCGTCCAGGTAAACGGACAGACCGGAAAGCTTGGCGGAGGATATCCAAAGAGCGCTCTAAAGATCGCCCTCACCATCGCCTTAGGCGTCATCGTCGTAGCCGCCCTCGTCGTATTGTTGTTCTTACTGGCCGCGCAAGCAGCCGACTAAATAAAAGGAGAAAAGAAATATGGCTAAAAACAAAATCGAAAAGCAGAAGGGAGCCCTTATTGGCCTCTCAGTCGCCGTCACCGTCATTTCCGTTCTCGGATTCATTGGTGGTGTTGTTCTCACCATCTTTGGCGTTATTAACCTCGTCAATCAGGCTTGGGTCCCCGGAATTCTTATGACAGTCTTCGGAGTTGCCCTAATCGTCCTCGGCATTATCTTTGCCGTCTGGGGCATCCGTTTCATCATCACCGGCAGTGCCATCAAAGCCACTGAAGGATCCATCGCCGAAGTTAACCTTGCTAAGGCCGGAACCGTCAATGGAAAGAAGTGCCCGAAGTG
>JAKSUL010000080.1 GCA_024409055.1 Bacilli bacterium | reverse complement strand
GCAATACCGGTGGCAGTTCCGTTGACTTTAAGAACAACGTAGTAGCCTTTGGTCTGCTTTTTGATTTCGTAAGCGAAGTCTTTGACGCCCCATTCTTTGACATCCATGACAGTGACTTTGTTGTCGGTCAAGATGGCGTGGAGCTTCTCGATCTCAGCCTTGCGCGCCTCATCATCAAGAGCGGCGGTAAGGATATACATGATCTCGTACTTTCCCATAGTGCTTGCACCTCCTAAATTCGGTCTTCGGACCGCCTCATGTGGGACATGTGCGGCCATAGAAGTTGTGGCTCTTTTCCTTCAAAGAGCGCACCTATTTTATAGGTGTCAAACCCAGTGTTCAAGCATTAACCACTTCGGAAGGAGACATCGTACGACTTGGGTTTCAGAAATCTTTCGATGTTCCCTCATATTTCTATAGTCAAAAAATTCTCAAAAAGGGCAAAGAAAAAACCGTTAAGTTACAAAAACCAACGGTATCTCTCATCAAACGTTTCTCTTTAAGAACCCTAGAGTCCCGCCAATCTTCTCGTTGTTTTTAACCAAAGATATATAGCCTCTGCGTAATGAGGAATCAGCAGGCAAGGAATCGGCGTTAACAAATTCACAATCAAATAGACGCCATAACTCACCGTAACCATCAAAATAATGTGTGCTAACAGGAGTCCAAAGATTCATGAATTGAACGATATTTGAATCTGCACTAAGTAAATCCCTGTTTCTCGGAAATAGCAGCCACGAGCTACATCTATAAAGCAAACAATTGCCCATTTGTTTTTTATAGAATTGATCGGCTAGTTTGAAAGATTCTTCCACTGCTTTCGGATCTAATGGTCCACCCGTCCTTGGGATATGAACATTGATAGACGGGGTGTCTATATGGATATCTTCGAATTCGTAGCCAAACGGCACCACTTCAAACTGCAATCTGCCAAAAGCAAAGCGCTTTAGACTGAAAAAATATTCAAACCAGGTGACAACGAAAGTTCCGTAAATTCCTTTTACCAATTTGCATTCTCTGACTTTATAGGAAATATCTTTCATGGTTTCTATAAAGAGAGATTCAGGGAGTCCGTTTTCGGCATAGAGAGATTCCAATCTTTCGCACAAAGCGATCACGAAAAGCAAATCGATTTGATATGGGTGTAAAGAAGACGAAGAACAAGTACTTCTCCATTTCGAAAGAAGATCAGAGTAGTCTAGATCGATGTTTTTATACTGATTGGTTATTTCTTTAAGCGGATCTTCGCCAATTTCCGAAAGCAAAACATCGAGCGCCTCAATGACGTTTTGCTTCTCTTCTTCTTTAAAACAAGTCTTCGTTAAAAATGAATAAATATATTCGCGCATATCAAAATAAGTGAAACGTGTATTCGTTTTTTTTACTTAACTGGCTGAACATTTTCGAAATTACTTACCACTTTTCTTGGCTTCTTGGCACTTAATGATCGCATCTTTCCTGAGGCTCACAGCGTCAACTTTTCCACTAGCGAGCATCGGGAACGCATCATAAACAACGTAATAGGCTGGGATTTTATATTTAGCCAATTTATCTGACAAGAAGGCATTCATTTCATCTTTGTTGAATGTTTCTCCGCCACGAAGGACAAGGCACGCACACACGACTTCTCCAAAGAAATCGTCAGGGACGCCGACGACTTTAACGTCAGCGACGGATTTGTGTTTAGAGATTTCGCCAGCTATTTCGTTTGGGACAAGATTCTCGCCGCCACGGATGATAATTTCCTTCGCACGACCAGTTAAATGGAGATATCCATCTTCATCAAGGAAGCCGAGGTCTCCGGTATGGATCCATCCGACATTATCGATAGCCTGTTTCTCAAGCGGTACTTTGTAATATCCAGAGAAGCAGCTATATCCTCCGGCCAATATTTCGCCCTGCTCACCGACTTTGCATTCTTCACCGGTTGAGAGATCTTGAATTCTTATTCCTATATAACTGACGGGTTTTCCAACCGTTTGGCTCAAGCGGTCAAAATTGTTCTCGTATTCAGTGAGGGAAATAGGGGCCATTTCGCTTAACCCATAGGCAACAACGAATGTGTCGTTGGGGAATTTTTCCTTCATTTGAGCGAGCTGGGCCTTGGTCGCGGGAGCGCCGGCTAAGATGCTGCACCTCAAAGATGAAACCTTTTCCGTGGTGAAATCGGGGTTGTTCATAAGGGCCAACATCATGGTCGGAACAGAATGGAACAAAGTGCATTTTTCTTCATCGATCGCCTTTAAAAGGGTCGAGGTTTTAATGTTGTCCGGAATATATATCGAGCTATTGACATCAAGGTTGCAGAATAAACCAGCCGTCATACCGAATATATGGAATAAAGGAAGAATCAAACAAAGTTTGTCTTTCTCATTCATCTTAGTTCCAACAGACATGGAAAGAGATGAGTTAAGAATATTGAAAGCTGAGAGCAACACTCCTTTTGGAGTGCCGGTTGAACCTGATGTGTAAATCATAACGCAAACATCGTCCGCACCAACGAAGCACTCGAACATACCGTCGAGGGATTCATATTCGTTAAGTCTGTCCTTAAAGTTGATGTTGCTGCTGATGTCATAGGAATCGACAAAAGCGGAGTCTTCGACATTCACTATCTCATCAACGAAATTAGCGTTGGTGGCTTTTGCGGTGCTGTCCCCATAGCAAATAAGAGAAATATCTCCAACTTTGGAAACGGTTTTGAGTTCGGAAACGTTATATGCGCTATTGAGCAAACAGGCAATCGCACCCATTTTCTGAAGGGCGAAGAAAGTTAATACCCAGTTAATTGAGTTGGCTGAATAAATGGCAACGTGACTGCCTTTTCTAACACCTTTCTTACGAAGATCCCCAGCGATAATCTGAGCGCATTTTTCAATATCGCTCCATGTATACGCTCCTCTAGAATCCTTTAAAAAGACTCTATCGGGGAAATATCTGGCTTTTGTTTCAAGAATGTATTTAAAGGCGGCGTTGTAATATGTGAAAACGTCTTCTTTCATCAAGGAAACGTCGAATAAAGTATCAAATCCAGTCGCAACAAAAGAGTCGTAAACGAAATCTTTCGCATTGATGATCTTAAGGGATTTAGCCCTCTTTTGAACGGATATCAGTGTTTTGAATCCAGCGGAAGCAACGTATTCAACATCCCTAAAGTCCAAAAGGACGTCAGTGTTTTCGTCAACTTCCTTGTTGAGGAGAACTAAAAGGTCGAAATAAGAGAATGAGTCGATAGCGCCGGCAATCGAGACACTAAGCTGATTGCCTTCTTTTTTGATTGAGGTTTCCATACGGAAACATTCTATCACCACAAATGCGCTTAACACGATAACGAATATTGTTATTTGCAGTTGTCAATTTATCTTGGAAAAGAAAAAGAAAACCCTTGGTTTTCCAAGGGTATTCATTGAAATAGCGGGTACGTTATCGCGTTTTTCGTTATTTAATCGGCTTAAGGACGGTGATTCCACCCATGTATGGACGGAGGACTTCTGGGACGATGACGGAGCCGTCGGCCTGCTGATACTGTTCAACGATAGCCGGAACCAAACGAGAAGTGGCAAGACCAGATCCATTCAAGGTATGGCAGAAGTGAACTTTGCCATCTTCTCCTTTATAACGGATCATGCCGCGCCTGGCTTGATAGTCACGAGCATTAGAGACGGAGCTGACTTCTTTATAGATTCCCATGGATGGGAGCCAAACTTCGATATCATAAGTTCTAGCCATGGAGTGGCTGCAATCGCCGGCGGCAAGCTTATCGATTTGGAAATGGAGGCCAAGACCTTCGACGAGGGCTTTGGCTTTGTTAACCATTTCTTCGAAAGCGGCATCACTGCCTTCTTCGGTTGTGTATTGGACCATTTCGACTTTATCAAACTGATATCCGCGGATCATGCC
>JAKSUL010000008.1 GCA_024409055.1 Bacilli bacterium | reverse complement strand
AAGGCGAAAAAAGCGAAAAATAGGGCCATCGATCCGATGTATAGAAGGGAAGACTTAACGTCATCGTAAAAACTATTGAGGCCAAATCTCATGAAGACGAATATCAAAAAGGCAAAGAACCAAAGAAGGGCAACCTCCTTTAAGGTTCTCTTTTTCTCCCTCAAAAGAGCGTCCTCGCTTTCTTCAAGCCTCGAGAATTCCTCCATGATTCCTGAAAAAACGCTTAAAGGATCTCCGCCCTGATTTTCGAATATATCAAGAAGGTTAACGAAAAGATCGTAGAGATTCGATTCAAAATACGAGGCCAAGTAGCGGATCCTGTCCCCCACTCCTTTCATTGATATCGCTTCGATTATCTCCTGGTATTCGCCTTCATATCCCTCGATCGCGTTACCGTACGCCCTTTCGTAAGAAAGACTAAGGGAATACGAAACGACAAAACTCGATACGAAGCGAAAAGCCTGATGCCTCTTCTTTTCTAAATAGGAACGTTTCTTCTCCATCGGCAATATGAGGAACGCACACTCCAAGAAATAAACCAAAGTAACGCCGATGAAGAAAATAAGATTCCCGGACATATAAAACGCCAATGCCCCGAAAAGAGACGAGACGATTAAGAAAACTATGTAGGGAAGGATTTTTTTCATTTTTCTTCCCTCCTATAAAGGACATCCATGCCCATCTTCGCCTCATTTAGGATTCCGATTGACTCGATGTATCTTTCGATAGATCCGTCTTCTTTTTCCTTTTTGACCAAATACACACAGTAAGAAAAAGCGTGGTACACATCACTCAAGACATCCTCATAAATAAGCTTCTGCTCCCCCATCATCGCCATCCTGGCCATTCTATGAGGAATGGAGAGGAGATCTTTGCTATGAAGCGTCATGATTATGGGGTGACCGCTCATGACGCTATTTAAAGCGTCCAGCATTTCTTTCCCGCGGCTTTCGGCCACGATTATGTAATCGGGATTACTCCTTAGAGCGTTTCTAATAAGCGCGCCAAAAGAAGAATCGGGATATCGTTCATCAACTAGCCAAGACGTGAGGTCGATTTCAGTATCGCCTCTTACCATCTCAAGCTCTTCCACGTTATCAATGCAAATAACTCTCATCGATTCCGGCATATTCATCATTAAGAACTTCTGAAGTTCGGTCTTGCCGCTTGATGTGGGGCCCGATATCACTATCGAGGCTCTTTTCTTTAAGGCGTCTAAAAGTATCTTTTCGGCTTTTTCCCCAAAGAAAGAACTTCCTCGTTTCACCTTGCTTCCGCGCTGAGCAATGCGCAAAGTGAACGAATAAGACTTCTCGTCGTTTATCCTGGCTAAACTCAAAAACACCGCGTTTAACCTAAAACCTGAAAACGAAACGTCAAGGATCGGTGATTGGTACGAGAACTGCTTTTCCGCCATGTTGGCTATTTGCCTTAGAAAATCCCCTACCGTCTCTTTGGATATCGTTCTTTGGTATTTGTTTCTGCCGCGAAGAGAATCTTCATAAAAGATAGATTCGCCGTTATAAGAAATATCGGTGACGTTCTCCATGGACAAAATTGGGGAAAGAAAGCTGCTCGACACAAATTCGGAAATCTTATTTGCCTCCATGTTTCCCCTCCTCGATGAAAAAAGACGCCGAACGCATGTAATGCTTCTTCGTATACACTTTGCAGGACAAACACACTTCAGCCTGCGTAGGGTATTCGCTTTCTTTTTTGGTATCCTTGTCGCAGAAATAAAAACTCAGGAAATAAACGCTTGTATATGGTCTTAAAGCCAAAGCGAAATATTCTTCGCACTTCTCTTCGAATAGGCTTTTGGAAAAGTATGGGCTAGCAGAAACGCCCGTTTTGTCATAAGCGATGACCGAGGTTTCGGCTATCGCCTTGAAACACCCATAAAATGCCCTGTTTACGCCAGACAATGAATACGTATAGCCAAACGTGCTGAGGGCGAATATAAGCACGGTTCCCCACAAAAGGATGTTAGACATGTTCTCCCTCCCCTATGCCAATGCAATAGTCGCTATAGAAAGAAGGGCCAAAATGCCAAGAGGTGCGATGAATATTGAATTCCAAATATATCGAATCGGACGTGTCAAATAGTTCTTCAAAAGAAATCCTGACTCTATAAACCGAGTCAATCGGGCCTCTTCCGACCGGGAAGAAAAGCTCAGGAGATAAGAAGTCGTTTTCCGTGAGTTTGTTCGCTTCTTTCATGACGAGGTTTTGCCTTGATACGGCGTATTGGCCCGATAAACGAGCACCGATCCTCGTCTTATCGCCAAAGACCAAAGCAAAAGGATCGCCAATGAAATTGCGGTAAAGGGTCCTCCCGTTATAAGAGATCCAGCCAACATCGAATTGATCCAGGCAAGTGTAAAGATTGACCTTCGCCTTCCCTTTGAAACTCAATGAATAGGCCGTATTCGTATATGTCAAATACGTAGACCCCATTTGGAGTTTGTTAAAAGGCGGGTCGTATATTTCTTTTTCGTGCGGCGTTATAACGTATTGGCCGTGTCCTTTGATCAACTCGCCGTTTCTAAAGGCAAAATAACAATCCACCCCTCTTAATGTCGCGTTCGAAATTGGGTTTTTGCCGATTATCGGTTCGCCGTAAGGGACAGTGACGGTCTTTTTGACCCAAGTCCCCGCGTATTTGCCATTCAGCGCCAAAACCCCAAAGCTTAACGTGTTGTCATTGACCGCGACGAAATCAAACGGGACCACGAATGACCTAGTGACAGGAACGCCGCTAGTGAAAGCCTCCATAGATTTAGAGGCATATAAGATTTCGGGCTCATCCAAAAAAGGATTAAACAGGGTTATTTCCATCCTTCCCGAAAAGGTGGTGTTCGAGATAAACGTGACCGAATAAGTTTTGTCTTCGGTCCGGCTAAGAGGAGCGAAATTTTGGTCTTGGAACATTCCGAAAGTCGCACTTTCCCCCGCCGAGCACACGGAAAGACTAAATAGAGGCAACGCTAAAGAAAGAAGGCCTTTGTTCATAGGAAGGTCCTCACGGCCAAATCTATGACCTTCTTCTTTTTCTTCGAATAGGCTTTGCTGTTGGCGTAAGGAAGATACCAATACATGTAATAACGTCCTTTCTCAAAAATCTCAGCCCGCAAAATCATCCGGTCCAACGTCCCTAATGACTCATAAAGCCTAATCGCGTTCTTAATGATCTCGGTTTCGGGGGACGTTTTAGCCAAATCGCACGGTCTTATATCGTATATGTGCGCACTCGTGCCATACCCAATTTCTAAAAGAGAGGCCCTGACCATTTTGTTGATAATCGATTGAACTTGGTCGTTTCTCATTGATTTCATTTTTCAAACTCCCTCTACCTATATGTAGTTTCGCAAAACGAAAAAAGGGCAAAGAAAATGAAAAAATAGTTATAATTGCAACATGATTATTCTTGTTGGAGCCTCCGCTTCAGGAAAAACGGAAATTGCCAAAAAGCTAGCCGATAAATATGGGATCGTTAAGGCGATCACCCACACTTCACGCTCCCCTAGAGACGGAGAACGAAATGGGGTCGATTATTTTTTCGTCACAATCTCGGAGTTCGAGGAATTAAAAGAAAAAGACGAGTTCGTCGAAACGACCTTCTATAACGGCCGTTATTATGGGTGCTCAAAAGCCCAGGTCGCAGACGACAAGGCCGTCATCGTCGATCCCAACGGTTTGAAGTCTTTCTTGGCCCTAAACGATCCTCACGTCATCACCTTTTATCTAGAATGCCCCGAAAACATCAGGGAAATGAGGATGAGAGGCCGCGGAGACAAGAACGAGGACATCGCCAAGCGAATCGAAAACGACCGCGAAGCCTTCAAAGAAGAAAGAATCGCCAAAGTCGACTTCCGCATAAATACAGAAAATCGATCAGTTGAGGAACTGACCGATCTTGTTTATAGAAATTACGTCGAAGAACTTAAGAAACGGTGAAAAGCCGTTTTTTATTTTATCTCCACCGGGTAATTCGGGCCTTTTGGAGATTTAATGACTTTTGGATATCCAGAAATATGGAATGGACCTCTAGGGACAGCGAAATAATCCTTGCCAGGATTCGCTGCGCATAAGACCTCGCCTAGGGAGGCTTTCCAAGGCTTATGGGTTAACGCCGTCAAAACAGCGTGTCCAGTTCTACGGATAGCGGGCGGGAAACCATCGAATATCGCGGTACCCGAAACGCCTGGATGGGTTATCGAGCAAGATAGGCCCAATTTTTTAGCGTAGCAATATAGGTCTCTAGCGTATTCCTTGCTGATCGCGTAGTCCTTCCCTCTTTTGGGCTGATATTTGTACAAACGAGCCACATATCCGCCTTTTTTGGGTTTGATGTGATATGGCGAGGTGACGAAAACGTAATGGGATGTCGGATGAGTTTTCCTAAAGGCTTCGAAAAGATGGTATTGGCCAACGATGTTTACTTGGTCGGTTAAGCTGGTTCCGTCATTAGAGACCGCTCCCTTCGCCGGGTAGTAGATGCCAGCATTCAAGATTATGGAATCGATCTTCTTGTCTTTAAGAGACTCCGCTAAAGCAAGGCAGGAAGAAGGATCGGCTTGATCGTAAACCATGAAGGTGGCTTTTGAGGAAGGGAGCTCTTTTTTGATGCCTTCGAACAAAGCCTCCATCTTTTTTAGATTCCTAACGCAGCCAATGACTTCCGCCCCTTTATATAGAAGTGACTTGAGGGCTTCGAGCCCTAACCCAGACGAGCAGCCAGTCAAAAGGAAGACCTTGCCTTCCAAAGACGGAATCTTTTTATCTAACCATTTCGATTGTTTAAGCATGCGGGGTCTTCTTCCTCCTTGGGTGATAGACGACTTCGACTTCTTCGACTGTATATTCAGTGGCTTTTTTCACTTTAAGATCTATCTTCTCATATGAGAACTTGTCGTTTCTATCCGCAAATCCACCGAGCTTATCGTTTATCCATCCAGACAAGGTGTTGTAATCCTCGTCGATCAAATCGTCGTTGAGATTGAATCTTTCGAAGAAATCATCGATGTTCATGCTTCCTTGGACCAAGAAGACGTTCTTCCTCATCTCCACCACATCTTCTTTGACGGATTCGGACTCGTCATAAAGCTCACCAACGAGTTCTTCCAAGATATCCTCAAGGGTCAATATACCTTCGGTTCCACCGTATTCATCGCGGACAAGGGCAATATGGTGATGGCTTCTTTTCATTAAACGGAGAACGCCGGAAATCTCCATCGTCCTAGGAACGGAAATAATAGGCATAAGCAAAGACTCGATGCTCGGATTGGCGTTATTGGCCAAGGCCTTAAGGACGGTCTTAGTCGGAATATAACCCAAGATATGGTCGTAATCATGGTTATAGATAAGGAGGCGGCTATGGGTCATCCTCTCGGGGTGCATCTTAGCGAAAGAGGCTAGGTCCTCATTTTTGTTGATGCACACTAAGCGCATCCTTGGGGTCATGATTTCATAAGCGGCCGTCTCTTTGAATTCGATAGAAGCGCTGATGAGTTCGCGATCTGTCTCGTCAATTATGCCTTCAGATTCGATGTCTTCGACCATCCTCTGAAGTTCTTCGTCACTTGGTAATTCGTCTTTGGCACCCTTTGTGAAGGGGGAGGCGATTCCGTTGGCGATCTTTGAAGTGAGCCAGACGACAGGGAAGAAAACGACCCTACATACTTCGACAAGAGGGACAAACATCAACGAAAGGCTATAGGAATAGACCCTTCCTATGGCTTTCGGAAGTATTTCGCCGAATATCAAGATAACGACGAGGAGAATCATGGACATGACGGTTTTGGAAAGGCCGTCATCTCCGCCCATGAAGCCCATTTGGCATAGCTGAGCCGCCAATAAAGTGGCCAAAGAAGAGGCGACGATATTGACGAAGTTATTGGAGAAAAGAATCGTGGCGATCGTTTTGTCGTAATTAAGGGCATATTGATAAGCCTTCTTCGCCGTTTTGGACTTTTTGGCAGCTTTTTCTAAGCGAAGTCGGTTAACGACCGAATAAGTGATGTCGGCGCATGAGAAAAGACCAGACAAAACAACGAGGATCGCAATAACGATTATGTAGATAACGGTGACTAATTTCATAAGTTAGCCTCCTTTTTCTCCATAACCCTCTCATCGATTCTTCCCACGAGTTCTTCAAGGCAATCCTCGGTGGTGACCATTCCGACGAGTTTTCCTTCGTATCTAACGATGGCAATCTGAGTCTTGTTCTTCCTAAAGCCATCGATCAAATCATCCAAATTGACTTTGGGAGTGACAAAATACGGCTTTTGAAGAAGAGGCTTCAAAGCGACGTTTCTATCTTGGAGATAGGCATTCAAATAGTTTTTGACGACCAAGACGCCGACGATCTTGTCTTGGTTTTCGTAGTAGCAAGGGATGCGGGAAAAATTGGTTTCATTCAAGAAGCGATGGAGTTTTTCGCGAGTCAATCCTTTGAGGTCTAACATCGTCATCTTGCTCTTTGGCGTCAAAACCTCTTTGACTTTGGTGTCGGCGAAATCAAAAGAAGCTTGGATGATGTCTGTTTCATTGGATTCGAGGTCGCCTTTTTCTTCGATGGCTTCGACGACGTTATGGAAGTCTTCCTCGGTAATTTCCGGCGGAGTCTTGGTGTTGAATACCTTCTTCACCAAAGCGGATATTCCCCTAAATAACAACGAAACAGGGAGAAATAAGCCAACGAAGAAATACATCGGGTAAACAGAGGTCCTTGCGGTTCTGTCCGGCATCTTTCTGGCGATGAGCTTTGGAATGGTGTCGCCAAAAAGATAGACGATTATTGAGATGACCAAAGAAGTCACCAAAGAAACGACTTCGTCCATTCCAAGAAAAGAGAAGAAATTGACGAAGATGATGGTCGAAACGGTTGAGATTGCAACGGAAAAAACGTTGTAACCGATCAAAACGGTGACAAGCGTCGTTTCAAAGTGTTCGTATAGCCAAAGAATTCGCTTGGCGGTTTTATTTCCTTCTTCTGCTTCTACTTTGAATTTGTATTTATTGAGGCAGCCAAAAGCGGTTTCCGTGCTCGAATAGAAGGCACACATAGCCAAAAAGAAGATAAGACCGGCTATGAGGAGTACGTAATATTGCCAACTATCAGGATCCAAGAGAAAACCAACTACCTTTCTTTTTGCCTAGGGATAATACCATAAACGCCTTCTTCTTCATAGAAGAGAAACTTACGAACGCGGCTTGCTTTTAGCTATTTGGAATATACGCGAAGCTTTCCTTCTATGACAACATCAACCGGGCCTTCAGGACCTTTTTCTCCGTCAATGCACCAAGGGCCATCAAAGTCGATTCGAAAAGCCTCCCCTTGGAGTTTGGTTATTTTCTTTTTTCTAAAAGCGTATTGGACTAACCCGTTAAACAAGCCAGGCTTAGCGATATAAATCTCAATTTGGCCATCGTCATTGGAAGCGCCTTTATTGACATGGAAGCCTCCGACATAATCGCCGTTCATGATAAGCAAGAAAGGGGTCACGTATTTCTTGCCATCGACCTCCACTTCGATTCTGGTCTTTTTAAACGCTTTCTTAACGGCCAAAAGATAATAACCAAGCTTTCCGATCCTTTTCTTCGTGTTCCTAGAGGCCGCATACGAAATATCGCTAAAAGCGCCGCAGGCAGCCATATAAGTGAAATGTCTATCTCCGATCTTGATCAAATCAAAAGAACTGACCTTTTTGGATTCGATGATCCTCAAGGCGTTTTTATATGACCCTTTAATCCCGAAAGGTTTCCCGCAGTCGTTGAGGGTTCCACCGTTGATATAACCAATTACAGGAGGATTATCGAGTTTAGAAAGTTCGTGGCAAAGGATGTTGAATGAGCCATCTCCTCCATAAAGAATTACCTCGTCAAAGGAAGCGGCTTCCACGCAAGAAGAAAGGAAGTCGTCTGGGCCACTAGTCTCCCTAATAGTCAAATCACCATAAAAAGAAGAGAGTTCATCGATGATTTTCTTTACGTGATGAAAAGAGGATTTAGGACCCGTAGCTTTGCTATATATGAAGATCGCCTTACTTCCCATCGCCTCAAATTATACCCTTTTTACGGGCCTCAAAAAGCCTTTTGAAAAAGGCAAGAAAAAGGCGATTATCAGAAGTGAGAAAAAGTGAGAAAAGCGCCTCTTGTAACATTGAATTTTCAGCCCCATAAAGTATAATTTTCTTACCTCAAAAGAAGGGCTCACAAACCCCTCTTAGAAAGGTCGAGAAGGGGCGTTCGAAACAAGCTCCAACGACATCATAATTGTTAGCGGATGGACATTGATCCGCAGACGAAATAGAGAATATTCCTGTTTGCGAGGGTTATTTTTTAACCCCCGCCATTCGGCCCCTCTAGTCCTATGGGGGTAAGGGGGAAGTGTCCCCAAAATTTCAAAGAATATTCCCTATTTGAGCCTCTATGAGGCTCGATAGACCGCCATGGGGCGGCCAAGAAGATCCAAATGGCCAGTTGCACCGACGGCTGGCCCAACTATATCAAGCCGGAACAGGAGTATCGAAATGACAGCATCACTCAAAATTCGCCATCTCATCGGTGAGGCCTGCAACAAGCAAGACCTCAAAAACCTCGGCGCTCTCGCCGATCACATCGGATGCAGCATCGCATCCATTTATCGCTGGTATAACGGAGAGTCAACCCCGAAAGCCCGCTTCATATACGCGCTAGCGACCGCCGCCGGAATCAGCGACGTCGCCACCTACCTCCAGTAGGAGCGTTCAGCTAAAGTCCACTCTCCTCTTCCTTTAGGAAGGGAAAGCCAAGCGGGGCGACTAGAGTTTCCTATTTTCATTGTTTTATTCCTTTCGCTAGTCGCCCCATTTATAAAGAGCCCTTTAGGGGCTTTTTATTTGCCGTAAGGCTTATTAATGGCTTAGTTATTAAACTAAGGTCCTTATTATTTGATTGCGACTCGGGGCGAAATGGTTATAATCTACTCGCAAAGGATTATCCGTATGAATAAGAAAACTCAAATTATCATCGGCATCGGTACCGCGATCCTCGCGGCCGTAGCCGTGTTCGTCTGCTTCGCCAACTGCTTCAAATCCGGCGACGGCGCTGGTTACCCTTCTGGAACCTGCTTCGACATCATGTTCGCCCCCCACAATGTGAATAGGGACCCGCACAGCTACGTCGCTCCGTATGCCGTTCCAGGACTCATCGCCGCTTTTGTCCTTCAGTGCGTTGCCTTCCTCTTCGCCTTCATCGGTGCCGCTCTCCGTGGCAAAGTCGCTTCCGTCGTCTTCGGAATCGTCACCTTGCTTCTTGCCGGCGCCGGTATCATCTGGCTCATGGCCAACAAGCTCTACATTGGCGTCAACCCGCTCACCCCTGGATACGAACCGAACATCGTTCTCGGTGCCGGTGCCATCTGCAGCGTTGTCTTCTCCTTCGCTGGAGCCGCCCTCGCCGCTCTTGGAGCCTTCCGTTCCTTCAAGGCCTAATCGAAAAACGAAAATTAGCCCCGTTAACTTCGGGGCTTTTTTGTTGTCATAAGAAAAGCGCCCGCATATGCGCGAGCGCGTATCTCTTTTTATTTCGTGTGTTTTTCGATGAATTCGTAGACGTCGGCGTAATCAAGGCCATAAGCGTGGGCTATTTGTCCGTAGACAAGAGGCTCGGCTCTAGAGAGGAACATGCTGTCCATCGAGTTTAAAACGCCTTCTCTAGCTTTTCTTTGCTTGGCTCCGATAACAAGGAAGGTTAAGAGTTTGATGTCGCCCTGCATAAGCGCCGTATCGTAAGAGCTCTTTCTCTTCTTCGAATCGAGAATATAAAGATCGTCACCCTTTGGCCAATTATCAAGAAGCTCTTTAACTTCTTTCTTTCCCATCGCTTTCTTCAAAGCTCCTTCGGCAGAGACTCTGACCAGTACGACATTTCCCTTATCTTCGCCGTAAATCGGATCGAGATAATAGAAAAGCAAAGAAGGGTCCATTCCTTGCACGGAAGCAATGTCGGTTACTTCGCAGACGCCGCTGCTTCTATGGGTTACAAAATCGCCAATTGAGTGTTCCATCCGTTAGTAAATTATAGCACTTATTCTTCAAAGAGGTTTCCAAATTCAGACAAAAAGCAAACTCCCGCAATAAAAAAACGGCCGTTGGCGCGGTCGTTTTTCGTGTTTTGGTCTTATTTGTAGAGCGGTCCGTAGGTGGCGCAAGCCTTGAAGTCGGCGGCCATCGGATCATCGACTCCGAAGCCGGTCCAGCTGTGCGGACGATAGACCTTATCTTCGGGGACGTTGTGCATGTTGACCGGGATGCGGAGCATAGAGGCCAAGGTGATGAGATCAGCACCAACGTGACCATAGACGGTGACGCCGTGGTTGGCACCCCAGTTGGCCATTACGCTATAGACATCTTTGAAAGCCCCTTTGCCGGTAAGACGTGGGACAAACCAAGTGGTCGGCCAAGTCCTATCTGTTCTCTTGTCGATGACGTTATGGATTTGATCAGGGAGGTCGGCTGTCCATCCTTCAGCAATCTGAAGGACTGGTCCAACACCGTCCACAACGTTGAAACGAAGCATGGTAACCGGCATTTCGGCACGGCAACGGAAATGGCTGGAGAATCCGCCACCACGGAAGTATTCGTAGTCGGCCCTTTCCCAGTCAGTGGCTTTAAGGCAAGCCTTAACGTCGGCCTCGGTCATCTCATAGAACGGCTTCATGCAGCCTTCGCCTTTTTGGTTCTTAGCGGCACCGCTGCCATCAAGGGCGGTAGCACCAGAGTTAATGAGGTGGATGAATCCATTGGCGGCAACGCCTTCCGGTTTCATGCCGGTAACGCGTTCGCAGGCCTCAGGAGACCAATATGTACGAACGTCGTGGAAGCATGGAGCGCTGTGGCTCACGAGAGTTCCAAGCAACATGGAAATACCATTGCATGTATCGTTTTCGGTAGCGAAGGCAAACGGAGCCTTAACGCCATTCCAGTCGAATGTTGTAGCCATGATGGCTTCGGTGAAGTCGGCATTTGGGAGCCAGTCGGTCCATTGACGCTGACCCTGGAATCCGCCGACGACGGCGTTGCGTCCCAAAGCTTCTTCGTGCCAACCCATCTTGTCGAGGACGGGGTTGCCTTGGAGGATATCCCTAACGATGAGGGTCATCTTGACGATGAACTCCCAATCTTTATCGGCCGGAATGATCTTGGACTTAGTGATGACTTCCGGGAAGTTCTTTCCGGCATTCTTATCGAATCCCTCTGGGCAGTTTTCCTTAACCCAAGCGAGAGCTTTTTCGTATTCTTCGTGATCGTAGATGCCGATGGCGGCGCGACGACAGATCTCAACCATATCGACCCATTCGGCGCGAAGTCCGAAGTATTTTTGGAACAAAATGGACTGGCAGTCGGAGCCGGCGATACCCATCGTGATGGCGCCAATATTGGTGTAGGACTTATTCTTCATCCAGCCAACGGCGATAGCGCAGCGGGCGAAACGGAGGATCTTCTCGGCGACATCGTCGGGGATCGTTGTGTCATCGGCTTCCTGAACATCGTGTCCGTAGATCGAGAAGGCCGGAAGTCCACGCTGAGCGTGGGCGGCCATAACGGCGGCAAGATAAACGGCGCCTGGACGTTCGGTTCCGTTGAATCCCCAAACGGCTTTGATGGTCATCGGATCCATATCGAAGGTTTCCGATCCATAGCACCAGCACGGCGTGACCGATAAGGTGGCGACGATATTCTCGGTGCTGAACTGTTCGGCAACGCGGGCAGCTTCGGCGCCGCTTCCGATGGTCGTGCAGCCAATCACGCACTGAACCGGAGTTCCGTCAGGGTATTTAAGCGTTTCAGAAATGAGCTTGGCCGCTCTTTCGGCCATGCCCATGGTCTGTTTTTCTAGGGATTCCCTAACTCCTCCCCAGCGTCCATCAATAATCGGACGAATGCCAATCTTTGGATAAAGCATTTATTATCTCCTTGCTATTTTTTTATACCTTTATGGTATTTGGATGAAAATATTCTAATCCTTGCGGACCATTTTGTGTGCGCGATATGGCGTCAATGTTGAAAAATAGTAATTCTTTGCAATAAATGAAAAGAAGAATGCACACAAAATCGAAATAAAATGTTATTGTTCATTATATGAAGAAAGCATTGGTTTTATGTGGAGGCGGCTCCTTAGGGGCCTACGAGATGGGCGCATGGAGAATGCTCCGTGAACTCAACATGGATTTCGATATAGTCGTAGGAACCTCGATCGGCGCGATCAACGGCGCGGTTTACGCGACCGGCGACTACGATAAAGCCGTCGAACTATGGAAGGAAATCGACGTCTCCAAAGTCATGACCAACGGGATGGACCTCAACAAAGGATTCATCGGCGAATTAGACTTCAAGGAGAACAGCAAACTCCGTCGTTGGCTTGAATACTATTTTGATAACAACGGAGCGGATATCGGCCCGTTTAAGAAAATCATCGAAAAGACCATTGACCCAAAGAAGGTCTTGGCCAGCAAAAAGATATATGGCGTCGTCACGGTCGAAGCCAAAACCCTGAAAGAATGCCATATCATCATGAACGAGCAAAAAGAAGAAGATATCCTCGGGTATATCTATGCTTCTAGCGCCTGCTTCCCGATTTTCCCAATGCACAAGATGAACGGGAAAACATATATCGACGGCGGTTATAGAAACAACATGCCGGTCGACTTCGCCTTTGAGTTAGGTGCCGATGAAGTCGTCGCCGTCTTGCTTCATAGCTTCCCACCCATCCCGCAAAAAGCTGAGTACTATAGAAACGTTCCTAACGTCATGGTCATTGAACCGAGCTTGCCGCAAGGATCGATCATGGACTTCACTAGCAATAGGATCTCCGACAACGAGATGATGGGCTACTGCGATACCGGCAAAGCCTATGGTTTATTCTGGGGTTTCCAATACACGTTCAGGAAAGATAACGCCATTAAGGAAAGAGCCCACCGCTTCTATATGGAAGTCATCAAAAAGAACGGCATGTCTTTCTATCACAACTGTCGCAAGATGTTGAAGCCAAACACGAAAGATTTGGAAACAGAGATGGATTTCTACTTAATCAACCTTGAAAGGTTGGCTCGTCTATACGGATTAAATCCATTTAGGATCTGCACAATCGCCGGCATGGAGAAGAAACTCAGGAAGCTCATGCTCCAAGCGACCTCCTTTGAAGCTAACACCCCTGCCGATAGCGCAGAGAAGAAGTTCCTCTTAAGAATGTTCATCCACGATGATGCATACGCTCTTCCTAGGCCGAAAAACTACAACGCGATATATCTACTCGACATTGCCTTCAAAGTGGCGACCGACGGAATCAAAGAATAAAAAAAGGCCAATCGCCCTGAGGCGGTTGACCTTTTCATTTGGCTTTCTTCTTTTTGGGTTTGAAACTAGGGCCGTAGACTTTCACGAGTTCCCCTCCTTCATATAGAAGGGACATTTTAAAGGGCTCATCATATTTATCTAATAAAGGGAGGAACGCTTTATCGCCTTCCCATAGATTCAAAGACATGATGTCTTCTTTCTTTATCCACTTTAAGACGCCTTCGTCGCATTCCCTGACTTCGCCTTTTCCTTTTCCGACGTAAAGGAACATTCTTTCGGGCGGATATTGGTCATTTAGAAAATCAATCGCGCCGACGTATTTATAAGAAACTAAATCGAGGTCCGTCTCTTCCTTTATTTCCCTTTTCAAGCAAGCGACGATGGATTCGCCTTCTTCGACATGCCCACCAACGCCGATCCACTTGCCCTCGTTTAGGTCATTCTTTTTCTTGATGCGATGCATCATTAGATAGCATCCATCATTTTCCAAATAACAAAGGGTCGTTTTGACGAGTTTTTGTTTGAGGAGTTGATCCAAATGTTCTTTTTCTTCGACCACCGCTTTTATCTCTTCGATGACTCGAGGCATCTCTTTTTCGATTTCATGCCCCCAATAACGAAGAACCGTATATCCTTGCCTTTGCAGTTCGGCGTTAACCTCTTTGTCCCGCTCGATGTTTCTTTCGATCTTGGGTATCCAATATTTCTTATGGGTTCTAATGTTTTTCTTGGCTTCGTCGAATTTATAGCCATGCCAAAATTCAGAATCGGTGAAGATCGCTATCTTGAGCCTTTTGTTAACGACGTCCGGGTGTCCGAAGACCGCTCCGCTATTGCAGCGATAAGAAAAGCCAAGGGCGTGAAGCTCTTTTCTGAGTTTCAGTTCGATACCCGTGTTCTTCCCTCTTATCCTAGACATCGTGAAAGACACGACTTTTGGATCGCGTTTAACGTGTTTCTTCTTCGGCTTATTTGCTGAATTTGAGGAGGGACTCATAATCAAAGAACGGAAGGGCGGGATCGTCTAAGGAGATACCTTTTGTAGAGACGACTTCCACCATCACCGGCTCCTTCATGGATAAGACGAGGACAAAGCCTTTTTCTTCGTTGCTATTAAGCGCGACGAGTAACGGCTCATCCTTTTCGTTGACGGATAAGCAAATAATAGAGAACTTGCTTGGATCAAAATGATAGATAGCCTTCATGCGGGGATCGCCGTCATCAAGGATATTCGGGACGAATAGACATTTCGAAGAAATGGCAAGATTCTTGACCTTGCTTAAAGATAAGGAAATGGCGGCGGACATGGTAGCGTCCCCTTCTTTCCTCAAATTGAGGATCACGCCTCTTTCGCGTCTATATACATCTGGGCGGAGGCGATATATGGAATCCTCTTTCCATTCGCGAAGTATCTTCTTCGCTTCCTCATCGTAATTTTTGATTTTCTTCTTGCTATCGGCTTCAAACGCGGGTTTTTCAACCGGTTTTCTTTCCTCTATTGAAGAAACGGTGACCGAGACAGGTTTATCTTCCTTTGGAACGAACCTCTTTTTTTCTCTTTCTAAGTTCTGCGGCTTCTTATTGGAAGATGGGGTGAAGGTAGGACGTTCAACCTCGATTGAGCCCTGCTTTTCCTGGGTTTTCGGAGCGACAGGAACCACTTTCTTCGGGCGGTCTGGAGTAGCGTTTAGGTTGCGGGGTTTCTTTGAACTTCCCGGAACAAAGGCCGGGGTTTCAAACTGTTCGCCATAATATATGGGTTCGGCTTTTTTGTATTTTGGACGGTCAGGCGTGGCGTTTAGGTTACGCGGCTTCTTGGAGTTGCCGGCCTGGAAAGTCGGCTTTTCGACGTCGATATATAATTCTCCATCTTCGTCTTCATAAGCCTCAACTTCAATGGGGGCTTCATATCCTCCAAAGTTAACGATTTTGCCCTTCTTTTGAGCCTCGAAAACAGGAAGAGGAGCCACATAGCTATATTCGACTTCTCCGTCCTCGTCTTCCTCAACGTAAATGGGTCGTTCGTCTTCTATTTGAGGAGCAACATATTTTTCTTTTTCGACACCGATGGATTCTAGGAAAGCATCTTCGTCTAATTCTTTGGCGTCAGGATCCTCTTTGATCGTGAAGCCACGGAAAAACAAAGATTCGATCATCCTGCTTCTTAGATCGACGACATATCCTTCTTTGTGGGCGTTTCTATTGATTATGAGGGCTTTGGTTGGGGTATCCTCAAAATCCACGGTTATGGCCACGAGGATCCAATCGGTGAGGGAAAACTCCTCGCGCCTTTTGATTTGGACTAAATCCTCTTCGTAAGTATCCGGATAGTATGTGGCGTATTTCTTGACCTCAAGTTTCCTCAAAGAGGAAAGCAAAGTCCTCGCGTCGCTTAAATAATCAGAGAAAGGGGAATCCGCCACATTGGCGAACAAATCTTCCTCCATGGGATTCGCTTTGAAGAGGAGGGTTACTTTACTCATATTAGAAATCCTCCTTTGTTACTTGCTTAATTCTAGTCTAAGACCTCTTTCTTAGAAAGGTGCTAGAATGTCTCCATGAGAAAAATCGTGGTCGCGACCGAAAAAGATATGCCCGCTTTACTTAAATGCTTTAGGCGCGTCCAAGGGGCTTTGGAGAGTAATCAAGACTTCCACTACTCGAACGGTTATCCGTCCGAAGATTCTTTTCGAAAAGAGATGAGCGACCACACCTTATATATCGTAAAAGACGGAGCGAGAGTCATCGGGATGTTTGGGATCGAGCATAACGTCACCGATTACTTTTGTCCCAAAACCCATAGTCAAAAGAAAACATACGATCTCTTAGATCTTGTCGATAACCAAGGCGAGAAAGTAACCATAATCAATTGTTTCATGGTTGACCCTTCTTTTTGGGGCAAAGGCATATCAAACGACATGACCATGTTCATAAAGTCGAAATATAAACATTCTTCTTTTCTCTTTGCCGTCTTTGGAGACGACGAGCATTCTCGTTTGTTTTGGAAAAAGCAAGGTTTCCGCGATTACGGGGTCTATGAAGAACAAGAGTGGAGCCTTCCCCCATCAGGCAAGAAATGTATCATCATGGGGCGCCCGTTAGAAAAAGTTGGCCTTTGCACCGGGAACTGGTGATTAGGCCAACTGTGAATCGTGAAGTTCTTTGAAGAATCCCTTCTTCGCCAATAACTCTTCGAAATTTCCGGACTCGATAATCTCGCCATCTTTCATAACGAGAATAAGGTCGCTGTTTTTGATCGTCGATAACCTGTGAGCCACGACAATGGAGGTTTTGCCTTCCATTAGTTCATCAAATGAAGAGGCTAGGCTTAATTCTGTTCGTAGGTCGATGTTACTGGTGGCTTCATCAAGTACAACGACTTCCGGCTCCATCAAGATGATTCGAGCCACGCAAAGGAGCTGCTTTTGCCCGGTAGATAATCCAAACGAATTGGAGACTACGGTGTCGTAGCCTTTTTCCATCTGACGAATGAATCCATCGGCGTGAGCTTTTTTGGCGGCGGCCACAATCTCTTCTTCGGTGGCGTTTTTCTTTCCGTAAGCGATGTTGTCTCTAATCGTTCCTTTGAATAACCAAGTCTCTTGAAGAACCATTCCAATATGACCTCTAAGGTCTTTCTTCGGATAAGAGGTTATTTCTTTGCCATTAGCAATAAAGGCCCCGCGTTGAGGATCGTAGAAGCGAAGGAGCAAATTGATGATCGTGGATTTGCCACACCCCGTCGGCCCGACGAGAGCGATCTTATGCCCCTTATAGATGTCGACGTTGAAGTTTTTGATAATCTGCCTAGATCCATCATATGAGAAGTCGATGTTTTCGGCTTCCAAGGTATCTATTTCCCCGTCGAAAAGTTCTTTTCCTTCGTCGATATCGCTGGGCTCGGAAATCAAAGCGTCGATTCTCTTAAACGAAGCAACTGCATAGCTTACTTCGCTCGCCACGTTACTGATTTCGTTAAACGGGGTCATGAACTGGGTTGCATAAGAAAGGAAAGAGGCCAAAGAACCGACGGTAAGAGGCAAGAAAGAGGCAACGTCTCCTTGTTTAATGACGATCATGGCTCCCGCCAAAATCAAGAAAGCGTAGATGATGTTGTTGACTAACCTGGTGCTTGGATTGATCCAGCCGACCGCGAAAGTCGCTTTGAAATTGGAAGTTCTAAGAGAGGAGTTGAGTTTATCGAACTCTTCTTTTTTCTTCTCATATGTGCAATAGGCTTTGCTAGATTCGAGGTTATTGATCGTCTCGAGGCTATAGCCGGTCAAAGTGGCCGTCTTCGCGTTTTGGTCTTTGTAGTATTTGGAATTCTTTTTGGAGACGAAGCGAGAAACGATGACGGAAATCGGTGAAAGGAATATGACTAGAAGCGCCAACCCCCAATTCAAAACGAACATAAAGACTATGGTTACGGCGATTTGGACGATTCCCTCGTATAAAGCCGAGGCTCCAGAAATCAAACCAGTCTGAACGTTCTCAACATCGTTCACCAAGCAAAGGAGCAAATCTCCTTTTCTTTTCGAATCGATATAAGATAGCGAAGCATTATTGATGGCTTTATAGGCATCATCCCTCATCGATTTGACCGCGACTTGGCCTAAGTTCGCCACCATTACGTCAAATACGTAACGGAACAAAGCTCCGATGACGATGCAGGCGCCGATGACGATGAGGTAAACGCTTATGTCTCCCCCACCTTTAATGACGTCGATGGCTTTGCCGGAAACGAAAGGAATGGCCATCTTGGAGAGGACGGACAAAAGGGCGAATAGCAAAGACAAAACCATCAAAGGCTTATGGTCTTTCAAGTAATAGAACAAACGCTTGAGGTTTTTCATCGGACCGCCACCTGCGTTTGATAAATCTCACGATAGATATCGCAAGTTTCGAGCAATTGCTCATGGGTGCCCTTCGCCACCACTTTGCCACCATCTAAAACATAGATGCGGTCGCAGTTCTTAATAGACGTTGCCCTTTGGGAAACGAATATTGTCGTTATGCCTCTTTTTTTGGAAATGTTTTCGCGAAGTAAAAGATCGCTTTTGTAATCTAACGCCGAAGTGCTGTCGTCAAGAATCAAGACATCGCGGTTTTGAGCCAAAGCCCTAGCGATCAATATCCTTTGCCTCTGGCCGCCGGAAAGATTGTTGCCGTTTTCCTCTAATGGATGGTCGAGATAATCTTCGTAACGGGAAACAAATTCGTAGGCCAAAGAATCCTTTAAAGCTTGTTCGATGGTTTGCTCAGAAGCCCCATTTCCCATCGAAATGTTTTCTTTGACGCTTCCTTTGTTTATCTGAGGTTTTTGAGACACCAACGCGATCTGACTTCTGAAAGCGTCGAGTTTGTAATCCTTTAACGGCTTATCGTTCAGCAAGATTTCGCCTTCGTCTGGGTCAAAGAACCTTTCAAGGAGGTTTAGTATCGTGGTTTTGCCTGAACCAGTGCCGCCGATGATGCCGACGGATTCTCCCTTATTGATTTCGAAGTCAATGTCGCGCAAGGCATATTCTTCGCCGCCGAAAGAAACGGACACGCCCTTCATTTTTAGCGATTGGAAAGTGCATTCGCCAATATCGCCATCGACAATATCCGGCTCGATCGACAAAAATTCATCGACTCTCTTTTTGGAAGCATATGCTTTCGATAAGGAGGTGATTAGCCTGGTGAACATCACTAAAACCGCCAAAGCAGTAGCCATATACGAAATGATGGCGACGGCATCTCCGACCGTGACATTTAGTTCAGGGTTCGCCGATGAAGCAAGATAAAGAACAAAGAAAGTGCCGAGGCTAGTAAAGGCGAACGTAAGAGGATTGATGAAGGCGTTGATTCTAGCCAAAACCAAGGCTTTATGACGGTATGACGAGGAAGATTCGGTGAATCTCTTCGATTCGTCCTCTTGCTTATTAAAAGCCCTGATTACGCGAGCTCCGCTTAAAGAATCTTCGCCAATCGTGGAAATTCGGTCCAATTCCTCTTGGATGGCTTTATAACGTTTCGGAGTGATGAGCAGAACCATCGCGATGACGATGCTAGATAAGAGCAAGACACCGAGAACTATAAGACCGGCAATCGGTTTCCCGGTGACGATGAACGCCATGAGGACGGTGCCAATCAACAAGGCGGGCGCACGCACAAATAGGCGCATGAACATATTCACACCCGTTTGGAGAGAAAACGAATCATTGTTTATCAAAGTCAGGGCCTTAGATGTGCCAAATTTATCAAGCTGTTTCTTGGAAATACGGCCGAGCTGATCGTAGATATCTTTTTTTAGATCATAGGCATAATCAGCCGACACCCTGGCAGCTATGTACTGGGTGAACATGGTCACGGCAAAACCGCCAACCCCTAACCCAAGGATGATTGAGGCTTTTATGAGGATCTCTTTTGCGCTAACCCCAGGCAAAGAGTTGATAAGGTCTTTAACGATAAAAGGAATAAGAAGTTCTGTCGCGCATTCGAATATCTTGAAAATCGGGGCCAAGACGACCTTAACCGTATATTTCTTTAATGGAGTCAGGGCCTTTCTCATTCTTTGAAATCACTCGGTCTACTATTGAACCTAATAGAAGCGATTTCGTCTTCGTTTCCGTCGCTTGAAACATAAACGAAACGCCACGTATCGCTTTCTTCATCGAAGATAACGTTATTGAACTCACGTCTCCCATTTGAAAGTCTAAAATCAGCCACTTCGCGGAAATACCAATGAACCGGCCCTGAGGCGAACCCGCAATAAAGGGAACCAAGATCCAAAATCAATTGTGGATTAGGATAAGTAACGATGAATTCGAGATCACCGGATTCTTTGCTGAAGCTCACGAATTTGAAGGTCTTCGTGTCATTTTGATTGTTGCAGTTGCGGAACGAATCGAAGAAAGTATCGCTATCGTTTATGGGGGTGTTTCTTGTTAAGGAGTTGGCTTTCGCGTATGCCTTGATCTCGCTTTGGATATCGGCAAAAAGAAGAGGGTCTTGCCCTATTCCTTCCACCACTTCGCGGATGGCGTAAGAAACTTCAGCCAACAAATAATAGGTGATGGCTTCGGTGGAATCTTGCTCCACTCCATAGCCATGCTGATAACAATTGCCTAAACGGTAGGCGTAATCGGGATAGTCATACCAATCTTTGCGGTCGACTCTAAAGCGAGCATCAATCTCGCCAAAGGCACTCTCAAGAAGTTTATAGGCGAAAGAAGGGTCTCTTTTCACGTAGACGCCCTGCAAATAACAGTCTGACATCAAATAAACGGCGGTCAAATCTCCTAAAGCCGCGGCTTTGGCAAAGCATTCATAAGCCGCCCTTGCCTCTTCTGGCAATATGGCGTTCTTCATATGAATCATGCCAATTCGACAAAGCGATCTAGCCTCGTCTTTGATAAGCGGACTAGCGTAAATTTGAATGGCCGCATCCACGTTGATCGGTGAGAACTCGGCTTTTTTCTCGTAGAATTCGGCGAGTTTGAAAGCGGCGTCTTTATCGCCGGCGTCAAACAAAGAAGTCAAATATGAGACATAAAGCTTTTCGTTTGTTTCTTTATGGGTTATTTCGCCCGAATCATAACGGTCGCAATATGTTTTGGCGGCATTGGGATCGCCTTTTATAACGTTTTGAGGATAGAAGGCAAGGTTCATCTCCTTAAGCAAAGTTTTGCTTATTTCGATACCAGACGCATCGCCAATAACGGCGTCGATGCCGCAAACGGGGCAAATCGCGCTGGTGCCTCTATCGTCATTGGCCCAATCGAGAACTTCGCGGGCCGAATACCTTTGACGGCAGAAAAAGCAACCGCACTCCGAAGAGGATACGATTTCTATTTCGTTATCCACCGAATGGGCTCTATATTCTTCGAGTTGTTTAATGTCGTGCTGCTTAGTTTCTTCCATTGCGGTGGTATTCTACCACCAAGCGCAACCGATGTGGGAACTTGTAGTTTCTAAGTAGAAACCAATCTTTGCTTTTGAAAGAGAGTACCTTTCTCTATAATGAGCCCGTATGAAAAAGAAAATCGCTGGTATTCCCACTTATTATTGGCTCATCGTCATCGGTGTCGCCATACTCGGGCTAATCTTTGGAGGATTGTTCGATTACGACCTCTCCATGCATCTCGCCTATCAAGTGACGGGCCACGGAGAATGGCTCGCCCGCTTCATGGAAGGTATCGGTCAGTTGCTCGGTTATTGCGTAATTCCGATCGGTGCAACCATTATCTTCTCCGCTCTTTTGCACGATAGACCAAAATGGGCCACCGCTATTGGCTGGGCTTGCTTGATCGTCGGCGTCGGGCTCTCCACATACTTATACGGAAAATCCTTGATGGACGTAGATGCCTTCAGCACAAAGATGTACATCGCATATCCTCTTGCGTTCTTCCTGTTGGGTGGAGCTTCGATGCTCACCTTCTTCCTATATGGAGTCAAAGACAAAGCGGTTATGCTTCGCGTTGGAATCGCAATCGTCGCCGCCTCGTTGCTTCACCTCGCCATCGTTAATGGCCTCAAGTTCATGGCTTCTAGGCCTAGATTCCGTTTCATCTATAGCGAAGGTGGCTCCTTCGTTCCGTGGTATCAATGGAATCCGTTCGCCTATGGCTTAAAAACTCCGGACAACTATAAATCCTTCCCGTCTGGGCACGCCGCTAACACAACCATGACCCTCATGCTTCCGACCATGGTCTTGGTCAAAGGGAAAAGCGACGGCAAATACGAATCCATCGTCGTCTTCTGGATCGCCTTCGCTTGGGCCTTATTCATGTCCTTCTGCCGCGTCTTAGCCGGAGCCCACTTCTTAAGCGACGTCTCCATGGGTATGTTGGTTGGGTCCGTGTGCTGCTATTTGGGTTATTACATCGTTTTGCGAAAGATCAAAAATCCCGAATACATCAAAGTGGACGGCATGACCATCCAAAAGGTTGATGACTAATTGAAAGCCCGCCGATGTGGCGGGCTTTTTGTTGGTCAATTATTTCTCGTGATAATTCACTTTGTGGTTTAAGACGGATAAGGAAGAAGATAGGTTTACATTCTCTAACGCCACTTTATCTGGCACTTTAATGACGCCAGGGGCGAAATTCCAGATGCCAAGTATTCCAGCTTCGACGAGTTTATTAGCGACATCCTGAGCCGCCGTCATAGGAACGCACAATATGGCGATCACCGCGGCTTTGTTCTTAATTACTTCGCCTAATTCGTCCATGGCGTGAACGGGAATTCCGTTAACCATGGTTCCGATAACATCAGGGTTGTTATCGAAGCATCCCACTACTTCAACCCCAATGCCGCTTAAGGTATTGGAATTGATGAGGGCGCACCCGATATGGCCAACCCCAACAAGGATGGTTTTGGTGTTGTTTCTATACCCCAGAAATGTTTCGAGGTCATTGATCAATTGAGCGACCTGCCTTCCTCTTTTTGGGCAGCCCGAAACGTACGAGATGTTTTGGAGGTCTTTTCTAACCTGTTCCTCGCTATAGCCGAATTTTGCCGATATCTTTGGCGAGGAGATGACTTCCACTCCTTGAGCAGCCAATTCTTTGAAATATTTCAAATAAAGTGGGTATCTTTCTAGTTGGTTATTCGAATACGTTCTCATAAAACACGCCTCCTATCCTTTGGATAATATAAGTATTCAATGAATTTGGTCAATATTTACCGATAACGAATTACCTATTTAAGCGCAAGAAGAAAAACGCCCCACAATGGAGCGTTTCGTTTTATCTATTGCTTGATACCGAGCTGCTCGATCCGCCTTTCGCGGCGGCGAGGATCTGAAGGACGCGGAGCAAGATTTCTAAGAACGACAAGATGACGTCGTTAATATATTGGATATTGTAGAGATGGAAGAGTTTCTTCATCATGCCGAGTTCTTCCTCGGTGGCCATGTTGCCATTCTTTAAGACATCGTAAGCTTTGCTTTGAGCCTTCCTTTCGGTCTTCAAGGTCATGATGGTGAGGATGAAGGCAATGACGAAGAAGAGAAGACCGGCGCCCGCGAAGGCAACGGAGATCCAAGTCGGAGTTTTAAACACCAAGACGTCGATGACAACTCCGACAACGATAAGCGGTACGAACATGAACGGTCCAAACATGCGAATCGGGGTCAAGACGATCCTGGTCTTCATATCGCGGTCGCCTTCCTTATCAAGGATAGCCAAGCAGCTCTTTTGGGCCGCCATAGCAAGAGAGGTGACGGAATCCTTCTTCCAAGTTCTTCTCCTAAGGCGAACTTTTTTGAAGAAATGGGAGTAGGAGTTTCCAAACATCAAGGAGCCAGTCTTTTTAACGGCGATGTTTTCTAATCCATTGTCGTCGAGGATTTTCCTAGCAACGTATTCTCCAGTTAAGCCCACGCTATTGTGGATTTTGTTGTACTTAACGTATTTGATCGCAAGAACGATGGAGACCACCACCGAGATTAAAGCCACAATGATGATGAGGGCGGAGACGACAAGAATCGCTAGATTCAAAGGGTCACTGATGTGATTGATGAAATCGTTCATATTGTTTTCCTTTCTTTATAAAGCGGCCTTCTTCTTGGCTTCTTTGGCCGCTTGTTTATCTTTTTGCTTTTGGCTCTTTACCGATGGTTTTCTAGCGAAGAACTCTTTAAATGATACCCATTTATCTTGAACGGTGAGAATAAAACCTTCACGGGTACGAGGGAATTTGAAGATGGAGATCGGCCACATGTGAGTGCAAACCATATTGTTTTCGAGATCATTTAGGCCAAAGTCCTTCATGGCGTTTTGAGCCGCCCATTCTCCATGGTGATGGAAATGACCCTTACGGCGGTCGCTCGTGTATTCGTATAGGTAATAGTCATGAAGAAGAGCGCCGCGAACCATCGATTTCACATCGACGGAAATACGGCCAAATTTCGCTTGTTTTAAACATCCTTTTGTCACTTCGATGCAGTGTCTCATCGTGTTGCTACACCTATGTTGTTTCAAAGTCGCCAAAATTTGATAGCGAGGGTCACGGAGAATGTCGCCACCGTATTCTTGAAGCAGTTCTTCAACCGAGGCCTTTTTATCTATTTTTTCTCTTCCTGACCATTTCATGGTGCATAGTATACATTCGTATCTCAATCGTTCTAGAAAAAGTTTTATTGAAAAGAAACGCGACGGCCACGCGTGGAAATAAAAAAACTTCGATATTTTTCGTATCGAAGTTCTTGTTTTCGCGTGGCGGAGGCAGAGAGATTCGAACTCTCGCGCCAGGATTCCCCGACCTAACGGTTTAGCAAACCGTCCCCTTCGGCCTCTTGGGTATGCCTCCGTGCCGTATAAATATACACTATCCCCGAAACACTACAAACAAGTAATTTCGGGGATTTGTGTTTTTTTATTAATAAGCTTTGGCGAAATAAACGACTTTGTCAGCCTTTTTGCCGCAGACCGGGCAAACGTCGGAGAAGGCTTCAACGCCAAACGGCACGCACCTAGCGGTTCCACCTTGGGTGAGTTCCTTGACTTTGTCTTCGCATTCTTGGCATCCGCACCACATGGCTTTGGCATATCCGCCCTTATCGAGGATGGCTTTCATCTCTTCGACGGTCTTGGCCTCGGTGATGTTGGCGTTAAGATGGGCAAGAGCCTTCTCGTACATCTGCTGGTGGATTTCTTTAAGAAGTCCAGGTATGGAGGCTTCGATTTCTTCAAGGGTAAGGGTGTCTTTTTGTCCATTAACCCTACGGGTTAGAACAGCCTTTCCTTCAGCGAGATCACGCGGTCCGATCTCAACGCGGAGCGGAACGCCTTTCATCTCCCATTCGGCGAATTTCCAACCTGGGGTCTTGTCGCTATCATCGAGCTTAACGCGGATTCCGGCGGCTTTAAGATCTTCGTAAACCTTGGTGCAGGCTTCCATGATTCCCGCTTCTTTCTGGCGAATCGGGACGATGACGACCTGGATAGGAGCAACAGCCGGTGGGAGAACGAGTCCATTGTCGTCTCCGTGGACCATGATGACGGCACCGATCATACGGGTGCTGACGCCCCAAGAAGTTTGGAAAGGAACCTCGAGTTTGTTTTGACGGCCAAGGAACTTGATGTCATAAGCCTCAGCGAAGCCTTGTCCTAAGTCATGGGTCGTTCCGGATTGAAGAGCCTTTCCATCGTGCATAAGAGCTTCGATGGAATAGGTGTTAAGAGCACCGGCGAATCTTTCTTTCGGAGTCTTGACGCCCTTAACGAACGGAACGGCGAGAAGGTCTTTACCGCAATCGTCATAGACATCGAGGAAAGTCATCGCGTTTTGAATGGCTTCATCGTGAGTTTCGAATAAGCAGTGTCCTTCCTGCCAGAGGAATTCGGAGCCGCGGAGGAACGGACGGGTGGTCTTTTCCCATCTGACGACCGAGCACCACTGGTTGTTGATCTGCGGGAGATCGCGATAAGAGGAAACCATCTTCCTATACATGTCGGAGAACAAAATCTCGGATGTCGGACGGATGATAAGCGGATCTTCAAGCTGTTTTCCGCCGCCCATTGTGGCGACTAAGCATTCCGGAGCGAATCCTTCGATATGCTCTTTTTCTTTGTTGAACATCGACATCGGAATGACGGTCGGGAGGTAAACGTTGTGGGAGCCTCTCTTTCTGAATTCTTTGTTCAAATAGTTTTGGATTTCTTCCCAAATGGCATAGCCATAAGGGAGATAATAGGAAAATCCTTTGACTGGGCTATAGTCGATGAGCTCGGCTTTGCGGCACACGTCGGTGTACCACTGAGCGAAGTCGACGTCCCTGGCGGTTATCGCGTCGTTTTTGTTTTGCATTGCCATATTTATTACCTCTTGATAATGGTTTCGTGAATTCTCTTTTGCGACTTAGGCGGCACGGGGAGAAGCATCTCGTCGTAGGGGGCGAAGTAGTCGCTGGATATGTAGTTTAGACCACTCCTAATAAGGAGTTCAATCGCATTCCATCCGTCGATATCGGAAGCGATAATCGGCTTCTCGTATTTGAGGAGCCTCTCGACGAGGGCGTGCATCTGCGCACGGAGCCTTGTGTCGCTTCCCGTTTGACTTCCGGCGGAAGCAAACGTGACCATGAAGTAGTCAAAGCAAGAATAGATTTGACTCGGGAGTCCAAGGTCGTTTTGGTCGACCAAGATACCGACTTCGTAGCCTTTTGTTTTGATTGACCTCATATCGCCAACGAAGTCCTCGAGATGATCTGGGTTATAGTTGGCTTTGATGTCGCTTTCGTCATACATGAAGACGATGTGCTGATCTTTCGCCTTGATGTAAGCGAAGATCTTTAGCATGTAGGAACGTTCGCTCATCTTGACTGGGAAGAAGAGCTTTTGAGAAACAAGCGTCTTTTCGTTAGCGAACTTCGGAACGATGTTTTTGGCGATTGTCGCGAATAGCTCGCGGTCATCCTGAGTCTTCAAGGCATAGTCCTTGAGCTCATTGATGTTATCGAAGTATTGGCTATCGATGTTAACTTTGGACGAATATCCGATGACACGTTCTTTGTCGACCGAATAAATGGGTCGGAACTGGTACGAGAGCTTTCTGTCCTCGATGATCTTTTCGACTTCGGTACGGCTTGTGAATTGTCCGGATCTAGAAACCTTCTTGTCGCTTTCACTATAAACGTAAACGGCTTGTTTATCGTCTTCGGAATCAAGGGATGCGGCGAATTGAGAGCACTTGCTGATGATTGTCTCGCCTTGAAGCGGGAACGAGGAATGCATCACTAAACCGATACGAACAGAGATTGCGCCAGTCAGAGAATTGAGAGAGAAGAACCTCTTTATTGCGTTGAGGATGCTCTTTCCGACAAAGATGCCTTGCTGAGCCTCTTTGTAGCGAAGGTCGACGAACACGATTTCGTTCGGAGAAAGGTCGATCATGTAGCTCTTCTTGGAAAGGAAGGGGGCGAAGACGCCTTTGAGTTGGCCATACACCAACGGGTTGATTTGTTTGCCGGCATCAGCGCCTTTTTTGTAATCGAACCTGAAGCAAAGGGTACAGCCGACATTGCGGTTTCCTGCGGAAATCATCTTCACGACTTCGTTCATCGGGGTCGTGCCGCGATAAACCGCCCTCTTATCGGGATTGATGTAAGTGAGAAGGTAAGAGAGAAGGAAGACCCTGCCGTCTTTGTGATTGACGTGGTCAACCTCAAGCATCGAGAAATATGGCTTCTTTCCTTTACCGACCATGATGCTGGTCTCAAGGTAGGGGTCATAATTGACTTTCGGGTCGATGATCTGGGCGATCCATTCCATGACCCTGTTTTGCTTATTGGGGCTAAAACGCCTGTAGAAATCTCCAAGGCGAATCTTCACCACTCTTTTCAAATCGGTGACGTTGAAATACGTGACGGTGTCATTTGGAACATCTACAACATAGACCCTAACCGAATTGGACTGTTCGGCGATTTTGTGGTCGAATTCATAGTCTTGTCTTTTTGCGACCGAGAAAAAGATGATCGAAATGATGACCAAAATAAGGCAGGTGGCAACGATGAAAACGAGTTGCCAATGGCCTATTACGAAATCGACAAACTGTTTCCAGGCATTTTCCATATGGGGTAGTTTACCACAAGTGGTAGATGGTGCCATCGAATATTAACGCGTGAACGAAAACATTCCGAACAAAAACAATGTATTTTTCTCTCATTTTGGAACGAAAACGCATCCACGTATGCCTTTTTCCTCTTAATTCTTAAATGAAAATGAAAACGTATTCAAATTTTGCATTTGTGCCATTATTGGTTGGGGTGGTATGATTATCACCGCTTCGGAGGAATACCCAAGAGGCCGAAGGGGTCAGTTTCGAAAACTGATAGTGGGTGTATGCCCAGCCAGGGTTCGAATCCCTGTTCCTCCGCCACGAAGAAAAAAGACCGCCAAACGGCGGTTTTTTCTTTTCTTTGATTCTTATTTAACGGCCGGGGTGAAGAACCTTCCGTAAACTTGATGGAGGGCCGTCACGCTGATGAAACAATGGGGATCGTTTTCCTGCATTATTTTGACAATCGCATCCGCTTCATAAGAGGAGACGATGGTCGTGATGATGATTTTTTCTTCACCGGAGAAAGCTCCAACACCTTTGGTGATCGTCGCTCCGTGAGGAACGTTGGCGAGCAGGACATCACTTAAGGCAGGAAGCTTGGTGATGATCTTGATTTCGCATTTCTTGTTACGGATATGGATCATGTCGATAACAAGAGAGGAGACGATCATGTAAAGGACGGCGAACAAAGTTTTGCAGGCGGTCGTAAGGTCGCTTCCATCCTTAAATAAACTAAGGATGAAGAAGACGGAGACTATGACGACGTTGATGACGACCGAATATTTTCCGACAGAGGTTCTCTTTTTGGCGGAGATGAAGTAACTGATGATATCGATGCCACCGGTCGAGAAGCCAAATTTGAAGGCAACACCACTGCTAAAGCCCGTGCACACACCGCCGAGCATACATCTAGCGATCAAGCCTCCGTTCTCGGGTGTGATTGAATAAATCTGCTGCAAAACCGGTTGGAATGCCGGGGAATCAAACATAATTCCGAACAAAGTGAACTCGACAATGTTCAAGACAGTATAGATGGCGAACCTTTTTCCGATGCCCAAGAAGCAAAGGACCATAAGCGGGATGTTTATGATGAAGTAAAGGAGGGTGTGCCACAAGCCATCTCCACCAGGGAGAGCAACTCGAATATCATCAAAGAACAAGACTATGTCTTGAGCCACGCCTGAAGCACCACCTGTTACAACGTTGGAAATCGCCTCTCCTTTATAATCGAACTGAGGGGCCATGAAGGTTTTGAACCCAAAGGAAAATAAAAGGGCCGAGGCCGTGCAGATAAGGAATAGACCACCATGCTCAAGGAAACCCATGAGGACGGGATGATCGTATTTCCAAGATTGGAATTTGGTGTGGAAAGAATTTTTGCTGTTCATATCCGGCAAGAATTATATTCACGCTCTCATCGATAAGATAGAAGAAAAGAAAGAAAAGTGAAAAAACTCTCAAATTTAGGCAAACAAATAGATTTGTTTTTTCTTGAAAATCAATTGTTGCCCCTAATAGGGGTGAATGGTAGAATTATCCCGCTGTTTATACAAACAGGGCATTATTCGGAGGTTACCGATGAAAATACTCAAAGCTATTGGCGGATTATTCGTCAAACTATGGCACTGGATCAAAGAGACCGCCTGGGTCCAGCCGCTTCTCATTGTTGGCGCCATCTTCGCCATCATCTTCTCAATCCCGCATTTCTCTAAATGGATTGGGCAATTCACATTTACAGATAACGACGCTTACTACGTTCAGTTCCAGAAATCCTTGAACCTTGAAACCAAGGGCGAACAGAACATGTCCGAAGCCGACAAGCTCACCACTTCTATCTACGAAGGCTCCTTCGAAGACAAGATCGATGAGTCTTACGGAAAGAAATTCTTCGTCATCTATGTTTCCAAAGAGTGCACCGACTGTGCCAACGCTCAGAGCGGATTCGAAACCCTCGTCAGCGGATGGAACTCCTCTTACGCTCCGGATAAAGCCGGCGAGCAGTTCAAGATGTACAGCATCTTCGCCGATGAAGAATCTTCCACCGACGACACCGACCCGGACCACAGCGCCTTCGAACGTTACCTCGTCAACTTCACCGAATTCTTTGAGGAAGCCGGCGGACGTCTTGAAGAACGTCCTTACAGGGACAACGCCAACCTCACCGAGAGCCAGGACTACAGCTACTTCGAAAAGTCCGATGAAGACAACTTCAAAACCCCGACCATCCTTCTCGTCGACTATACCGACGAAGCCAAGGCTGCTAACGTTGCTGGCGTTTCCGAAATTCTCTTCGGTGTTAAGGGCAGCAACAAGAACGAAAAAGCTAAACTCCTTTGGAACATGTGGAACCATCTCGAAACCGATGATGATGCCAAGACCAATCCGTTCAGCGAGTTCTACATCAAGAAATAAGCTTCTAGCAAATTAAAAGCGAGGTTCAAATGAACTTCGCTTTTTTATTTCTTTAAGAATTCTAGGACGCTAAGAGGGACCAGTGAGGAAATATCTTTCCCCTCATTTAAGTAGTGTCTGACCGTCGAGGACGATATATCTCCCACTTCAACGCTTGGCGAGAAGAAGATGGTTTCTATACTCGGCTCCAACGACCTATTGAATTCGGCCATAGCAATTTCGTATTCCCTATCGATCTCATCGCGCAATCCCCTCACTAAATAAGAGGCCCCGATTCTTTTGGCGTAGTCGACGGTGATACCGTCATTGAAGGCACAGGAGACATTAGGGTATTTCTTAATGGCACCTTCGATCATCGTTAGCCTATCTCGATAGGAGAACATTCCTTTTTTGTCTGGATTTATGCCTAAGACCACCACCACTTCGTCGAACTGCTTCAAAGCCTGTTCTAAGATGTCGATGTGGCCAAGCGTTATCGGATCAAACGATCCAGCGAAAACGGCCTTTTTCATTTTCTTTTCCTCACGATAAGGACATTTGTACGTCCATAGTTATATTTCTTGGACCAATCGAATTTCGAAATATCGACTTCGATTTCTCCTTCGTATTCAAGGACGACCGCCGAATTCTCTTTCAATAAGTTGTTTTCGAGAAGATATGAGACGCTATAGGTATAGGCGTCTTTCATTTTGTAAGGCGGATCGATGATGACTATGTCGAATTGTTCTCTCATTTCGTCCAAAGCGGCTTTGTAATCTTTGTTCAAGACAACTCCGCGCCTTTCTTTCAAAGTAGCCAAGTTCTCCAAGATCACATAAGCCTGTTCTCTTCCTTGGTCGACGAATACGCATTTATCGGCTCCGCGGCTCAGCATCTCGATGCCCATAGCCCCGCTTCCGGCGAACAAATCCAAGACGGTCCCTCCTTCGATTAAATCGCTTAATGAGGAAGCGACAGCCTGGCGAACCATCGATTTTGTAGGTTCGGTCCCATCGTTAGGCGTTTTCAATATGCGGCTTCTATATGTGCCGCCAACAACTTTAATCATTTATGGCCTCCGCAGGCATGAGGATGCCTGAAGTCATTGAAGAGAAGATCATCTAAATAAAGATATAAATCGCGCACGCACACGTAAGCCTTTGTGTATTCTTCAACTAACGGATGTTGGTCTAAAGATAATTTAGCTTCGTGGAGAGCTTTTAATTTCTCTTTGGTGGCTTCACCATTCTCACCAAACCTATTCAAGGCGATTTCGTACTCGTCTTC
This sequence comes from Bacilli bacterium, assembly GCA_024409055.1. GTDB lineage: Bacteria > Bacillota_I > Bacilli_A > RFN20 > CAG-826 > Alloenteromonas. Next base: position 11,270 of record JAKSUL010000008.1, on the reverse strand, counting down.
AGCTTTGTTCATGGCTTTGCTCAAAGAAGACACTTCGGGGGAAAGAGACATCTTTTTCTCTTTCTCTTCGAGGTCTTTGACCCTTGGATCGGCCTTAATGGCCTCCCTTAAGGCGAATAATGAAGCAATTGTTCTTTCTTCCATAGGAAGGATTTTAATGCTTTCTTCTCTCTCGTGCTATAATTCGAGCGATGATTAAGATAGTTAAAGACAATATGCCTAGCCTCCGCGAGAAATCCAAGGAGGTCCCAATGCCCTTAGAGGCGAAAAACAAGAAGCTTTTAGACGAGATGCTTGATTACCTAAGAAAGTCTCGTGACCCAGAATACCGCAAGAAGCATCCGACCGTGAGAGAAGGCGTCGGCTTAGCCGCCCCGCAGACCGGAAACAACCTTAGGATGCTCGTAATATCCTACCAAGTCGGAGAAGATCAATACATCGAGTATCAGCTCGTCAACCCCCGCATCGTCTCCAACTCGGTCCGCAAATGCTATATCGAAGCCGGAGAAGGCTGCCTTTCAGTTGACGAAGAGCATACCGGCTACGTCCCAAGGGATTTTAAAATCGTTGTCGAAGCCTATGACGCTTTGCTAGGCGAAAACATCACCATTACCGCCAGAGGATTCGACGCCATAGTCTTGCAACACGAAATAGATCACCTCAACGGAATCCTTTTCTACGACCACATCAATAAACAAGACCCTTTCAAGACAATTCCAGGCGCAGTTGTAATTTGATAACGCTTTCCTATCTTAAGATTCTCTTAAGTTCTTTTTCTTGTGCTATATTAATAACAGCAAAAGACGACACATATATAATCACGCCCCCTTTTGCTTTTGTTAGGAGGTATAAAAATGGCCTTATTAGAATCCCCTGTTAGCATTTACGCGTTAGGCGGACTTGGAGAAGTCGGTAAAAACACTTACGTAATCGAAAGCGAGAGATCGCTTATTTTGATTGATGCCGGCGTCCGTTTCCCCGAAGCTACGCTTCCTGGCGTCGACTACGTCATACCGGACTATACCTACCTCAAGAACAACAGGATGAAAGTTAAGGCCCTTTTCATCACCCACGGTCACGAAGACCATATCGGCGGCATCCCCTTCTTAATCAGAAGCATCAATGTCCCCGTCATATACGCGCCGCGTTTAGCCGCCGCTTTAATCCGCCATAAACTTGAAGATAACCGCATCAAGGATCCGATCAAGATCGTTGAGTACGACGCTGACGATGTCATCAACATCGGAGATGATTTCAAAGTCTCCTTCTTCCGCGTCACCCACTCAATCCCAGATGCCTTCGGTATCTGCGTCGACACCAAGCAAGGCCGTATCGTCGAAACCGGTGACTTCAAAGTCGACCTTACCCCAGTCGGCCCGAACTTCGAACTCAATAAATTAGCAAAACTCGGCAGCGAAGGCGTCGATCTTCTCATGGCCGATAGCACCAACGCCGAAATCGAGGGATACACCCCTTCCGAAAGGAACGTCAAAGCCGGCGTCGAAGATATCTTCGATAAAGCCCCTGGACGCATCATCGTTTCGACCTTCTCCAGCAACATCAACCGTATTCAGCAAGTCGTTGAAGTCGCCGTTAAACATAATCGTAAAATCTGCGTTTTGGGACGTTCGATGATCAACGTCGTCTCCATCGCCAGAAAATATGGATATATCAAGATTCCGGACGCTTCCTTAATCGATGACACGATGGTTCGTAACTATAAGTTAAACGAGATTTGCATCCTTTGCACCGGCAGCCAAGGCGAAGCTATGGCGGCCCTTTCTAGAATCGTCAACCACGAGCACAAGACCATCTCCATTCTCCCGGGCGACACCGTCGTCTTCTCCTCCAACCCAATTCCGGGAAACGGCGCTTTGATCGATAAGCTCGTCAATAATCTCGTAAAGATGGGCGCTGACGTCAAACAGAACTCCATCGCCTTCTCTCTCCACAGTTCCGGCCACCCAAGCCGCCAAGAGCTCCGCTTAATCCAAAAGATCGTCAACCCGAAGTATTTCTTCCCAGTCCACGGCGAATACCGCATGCTCAAGCTCCACAGCGAACTCGCTCAGCAAGTAGGCTTGGCCAAAGACCACTGCTTTATCTGTGATAACGGCGACGTCTTGTCTTTATATAACCACGAAGTCACTAGAGGCGGACATGTACCCGCCGATAACGTCTATATCGACGGAAACGATTTAGACGGAGTGAGCTCCGCCGTCATCAACGACCGCGAAATATTGAAGTCCGACGGCATGGTGGCTGTCTTAGTCACCATCGATTCCAGAAAGAACAAGATGATCACCAATCCTATCGTCTATCCTCGCGGATTCGGAGCCACCATGGATAGCCACGTCGTCCGCCACGCTCAGACTTATGTCGCGGAAGCCATCAATGACTTGATGCAAAAGAAAGTCACCTTTGGTGAAATCAAAAGCACCATCAAGACGGTCGTGGCCAAATACATCCACCGCAAGACTCAAAGGAACCCGATGATCATCCCGGTCATCATGAACATCCAATGATCGTCTTAGGATCCAGTTCCCCTAGGAGAAAAGAACTCCTTAAGAAACTGGTAAAAGAATTCGATATCGTCTCCCCAGACGTCGACGAAGATAACGTTTCCGTTCCCCCGGAATCTCTTCCTGCCGAACTAAGCAAACTAAAAGCCGAAGCCGTCAGGAAACTTCGTCCAAATGACATAATCCTTAGTTGTGACACCATCGTCTTACTAAATGGCCGCGTCTTAGGAAAGCCAAAAGACGAAGAAGACGCAGTGAAGATGCTTCTAGAGGAATCAGGCAAAAAGCAAACCGTCTTATCCGGATACACATTCATCGATAAAAACGGGGACTCCTTGACCAGAACCGTATCGACCGATGTTTACTTCAACAAGCTTAGCGAAGAAAAGATCAGGGAATACGTGCAAAAGAAAAAGCCCCTGGATAAAGCAGGAGCTTATGGGATTCAGGATGGATGCGATCTGATCGATAGGATCGAAGGAAGCTATGACAACGTCATGGGGCTTCCGACCGAAGATATCGCCCTTTACTGCAAATTCTGACCGAACAACGTCTCGAACACCTTCGGGGCGTTTTCTTTTACGACGAGGGTCAATTTATCGCTCATCATGACGATGGCGTCCACGCCGGCCTCTTTTAGCTTAGCCTCATCGATTGCCTTGTAGTCTTTTAAGACCAAAGCGATGCGGGATCCTCTAAGCTCTTTGGAGATTACGTTATCTTCTCCGCCTAAAGCTTCCATATACATCGAGGCATTGACTGGTTTTGCTTCCGGTTTGGCGTTCTTTTTCTTAATAGCGCCGCTAAGGAATATAGCGCCAACGACGATAACTATTAAAGCGGCCACGCCTATCGCGAGCCATATGCCGTTATTAGCTAACCATTGGTTAAATTCTTGTTTTGGGGTTAATCCATCATAGATTGTCATCATAGTTGATATAATACCACACAAGAGAAAAGAATATGCCAAACGCCGTTGAAATCGAAGCCAAAGTCCTCGTTAGCGAAAACAACTATCAAAAACTAGTCGCCCTTTTCAAGGACTTGCCAAGTTATAAGCAAACTAACTATTACATAGATACAGAAAATAGAGTTCTCAAAAGCAAAGGCGTTTCGCTTCGTATCAGGACGAAAAAAGGCCAGCATGAATTGACTTTGAAAAAGCCAATCGATGAAGGCTTATTGGAGAAGAACCAAAACATCAGCGAAGAAGAATTCGAGGCCTATAAATTAAGAGGCGAATTCCCAAACGGCGAAGTCGAGGATTTCTTAAAATCGCTTTGCGTGAACACCAAAGATTTATATATCATCACCCATCTCACCACTACACGCACCGACGTATCATACGAAGGCGGACTATTATCTATCGACAAAAACGAATTCTCGAATCAAGTCGATTACGAAGTCGAATTCGAATATAGCGATAAAGATGGAGCCGAAAACATATTAAGAGGCCTCTTAGAAAGAAACGGCATACCCGTATCGTTCAATAAAATCAGCAAAACGGGTCGCGCTTTCAAAGCCATTCAAAAATAAAACTCGGATCGCTCCGAGTTTTTTATGTCTTTATTTGTTAGGGAAATGTTCCTTAATAAACTTGGCGACTTCTTCGCCGAGCTTTTTATGTCCGGCATCGTTTGGATGGAGACCATCGATAAACATGCTTTCGGGTTTATTCGAGGATGGCTTTCCAAGGGCTTCGCGAAGATCGGCAACGAGGAAGCCGTATTTTTCAGCGTCTTTCTTCAAGACGGCGCGATAATCTTCAAGAGTTCCGACAGGGGCTGGTTTCAAGCAGTAGTTGTCTCCCCTATCCGAATCTTCGTCCCAACGATGGATTGGAAGAAGGATGACGACCTTCTCTTTGCCGTATTCCTTGGCTAAGTATGCGAAGAGGTGATTGACCGCGCCGCAGAAGGTGTATGGGTCAAAGGAATCCATCTCACCCATGAGGGCGTCTCCGTGTCCGAAGTCATTCGTGCCGCCAAAGACAAAGACAACGTCCGCGTCTTTTTCCATGGTAAGGGCTCTCGAATAGAAGGTTTGATCGAATAACGGAGCTCTCAAAGTCGGCATTTTTTGAACGGCGATGCGAGTTCCTCCGATTCCGTAATTGCGTCCGGTCGCCCCTAAGCAAGAAGAAGCAACTGCGACATATCCTTTTTCCGGGGAGGAAGCTCCGGCGCTTTCGGTGATGGAATCACCCAAAAAATTAATAATCATATGGATAAACTATACTCTTTTCTAAAAGAAAAAGCCCAGCGGGAACTGGGCTTTATTTCATTTTTATGCAGCGATTGAAGCGACGACACGTCCAGCGTCTTCGATTCCGTTTCCTTCAACCCTCATGGTTGGGGTTCCGATGGCGGCAACCGCAAGTTTGGTGGCCTCATCGATAGAAGACGAGAAATCGACGGTGACGGATTTATGCTCGTAATCGACTTTGATGGTGCTATCTCCAGCTAGGGAAGCTCCAAGAAGCTTGAATAGGTAATCGCTTAAGGCTCCGTTTGTGGCGTATTCGCCGAAATGGATCGAATCCACATTGAACGTGATGGCGTATCCATTCGAAGCGGCTTCATTTTGGGTAAGGTCGAATATAACGGAGGTTTCATAACCGGTGAAATTGACGCCGGCGACCAAAGCAAGGTGACCAACTCCGTCTTTGCGGAACAAGTTGCCATAGAAATTATCGATGCTGACATATGAAACGTTTTCGTAATCCTCGTCATGGATGAGGTAGGAGAAGCCGATCATGCCGGTTCCCGCCACATATTCATTGGCTTGGGCCTCGGTCATGAAGGTAATATCTCCACCCATCATGAGCTCAGGGATGGAAACCGTCTGTTCACCGACGATTTCGGAAAGAGGGCGAGGATTGCAAGTGACAACGCCAGAGTAGGCGGAAGGATCGGCGATCCCGACCGCGTTTAAGTCCTTGGCGGCGATGTAGGTTTTGAAGTCTTCAGCGCTTCTATCATATCCGTGGACAAGATATTCGAAGGTAGCCTGGAGATGCTCTTCGTCGATCGTGTCAGCCTTAACGAGGATCTTGGCTTTAGCCGCGCAAGTTTCAAGGTCGATGGTTTGGGATTTAGAATCATCAATCATGCCCGTAGCGTTACTTGCGAAAGGGGCAAGTTCGATATTGAAATCGATGCTATCCCTGGTATTCAAAGTCAAATAATCGTTAAAGAAGAGATCGTCCATAACGGAAAGGAAGAGGCTTGTTTCTTCGGTGGCGGTCTTGGAGAGTCTAGAGGTAACGTCAGCAATCAAATCGGCTTCTTTGTAGGTGATGATGCCTTTTTCGAGGGAGACCGTCATATGGAAGCCGGCTTTTGCCAAAGCCTCAGCGATAACGTCATCACTGATGAAGTTTTTGGCAACCGCGATGGCGAGTTGATCCAAATGGGAGATGCGGCCCAACTTAATGTTGTTGATCTTGAATGTGTATTCATCCTTACCGTCTTCGCCTTTTTGGGAGATGAGATTCGTGTAAAGCCTGATCGCGGTTTTAAACATCGGGACCTCAGCCGACACAACGAAGACGTATTCATCACCATTGATCTCGATATAGGCTTGTTTAACGAATTTGGAGACGTTCTCGTTTGAAGCAACCAAACTTCCAAGAAGATCGTCGAAATCTTGTTCTTGGAATCCAACGGAAATCTTTCCGGTGGTTTTGGTGTTGCTCATAGCCCTAGCCACTTTGTTAGGCATAAGTTTTTTTACGTCGTAGTTCTCAGAAGTCTTGATGTCTTTTCTAGAACCATCGTAAAAGCAAGCGTATGCGGCGACCACGGGGACCGCAATCACACATCCCGCGATAATAAGAAACTTGAATATTCCCTTCATAAAGACCTCCTTTGGCCATGTAAAGATACCTTACTATATACGAATAAACGGCTTAGGAAACCAAAATATATTTTGGAGAAGGATTTTTCTCATTAATTCAACTCGTAAGCGTCAAAAAACCAAGGCGAGATTATGCCTTGGCTCATTTACTATTTATCGACGACTTCGGCCTCGATCGTGGCCTTGCCTTCTTTGACTAAGTATTCTTCCGGCTTATGCCTAAGCGGCTTTTGGCACTTCGGGCAATAGACAAATCCTTTTGGATACCACGGCCTAAACCCTAAATCGCTTTGCTCATAGGTGAATGTCGTATGGCAATATTCGCATTTGACCCTGAATTTGAGGGTAACTTCTTCTTCAATTTTAATCGTCATTTTCTTTCTTTTCCTCCACCGCATGCTTCGAGAAATCGCATTGGCCCCACTGGTCGCAATTGCAAGAAGAGCAAAGGCTCTCGGCGAATCTTCTGGCTCTGGGGATGAATATTTCAATCTCTTCTTCGTTGTATCCGACCTGGACCCTCTTGTCATCAACGATAATAGGGCGTTTCAAGACGGATGGGTTTTTCCTGATGAACTCGATGAGTTCGGAAATCTTCATGTCATCGAACTTGATGTTTTGTTCCATGACGATTTTGCTGCGAGGAGAAATAATATCGTCCGTGCCGTTTTCGCATTTGGAAATGATCTCTTTGAGATCAGTCGCGCTTAAAGTAGGCCCGAAGATGTTTTGAGAAGTATACGGAATCTTCTGTTCATCGAACCATTTTTTGACTTTGCGGCACGAACTGCAGCTTGGAGATACGTAGATTTTTATCATCGCACCTTTAGTATATACCCTCTAGAGCATTTGAAGAAACAATATAACCGCCTATAATTAGGCGGATATGGAGGATATTTCCCATGACTAGGATTCTTTCTGGCATTAAGCCGACTGGACAACTTACATTAGGCAACTACATCGGAGCCTTGAAACACTTCAAGGATTTCCAAGATAGCGGCGAGGTTTTCATTTTCATCGCCGACCTCCACGCGTTGACCCTTCCGATCGACCCAAAGTTCTTAAACGACAACACCCGCGACTTAGCCGCGTTTTATTTGGCGTCGGGATTAGATCCGAAAAAGAGCACCATCTTCGTTCAGTCCAGCGTCTCCGCCCACAGCGAGCTCAATAGCATCCTCCAAAACTATCTATACATGGGCGAACTCTCCAGAATGACGCAGTTTAAAGAAAAAAGCGCCAAGATGAAGGATTCCGCCATCGGACTAGGATTATTCGCTTACCCGGTCCTCATGGCCTGCGATATCTTGCTTTATGATGCCGATATCGTCCCGGTCGGAGAAGACCAGGTTCAACACGTCGAAATCACCCGTGATTTAGCTAACCGCATCAACAAGAGATACGGCGACATCCTCGTGGTCCCGAATTACAAAGTCAACAAAGTCGGAGCTAGGATCATGTCATTAAGCGATCCGACTGTCAAAATGAGCAAGAGCGATCCAAAAGGCGACATCTTCCTTAAAGACGACCTCAACACGATGAGAAAGAAGATCATGTCCGCGGTCACCGACTCCGGATCGGAAGTTAAATACGATAAGGAGAACAAGCCGGGCGTCTCTAACCTTTTGACCATATATGCTTCACTAAAAGAAATCAGCATTGAAGAAGCCGAAAAGCACTTCGAGGGATATAGATACGGGGACTTCAAACGCGAAGTCGCCGATGCAGTCGTCGAAGAAATGGGACCGTTCAAAGCCCGTTATGAAGAGATAATCGCAAACAAGTCTTATCTCGAAGTCCTTCGCATCGGACAAGAAAGGGCGAGCCAAGTCGCCAACAAGACTCTAAAGAGAGTCCAGAAGGCCGTTGGCCTCCTCGATGTCGATGGAGAATAAAAGAAAAATCATCACCGTAGATATGGATGGTACTCTTCTTAATGACGAGCACCTCCTTTCTTCATACACGAAAGAAATACTCCAAAAATTATCCGCGATGGGACACATCGTGGTTTTGAACTCAGGCCGTCCCTATAGGTCGATGAAAGGGTATTACGAAGATTTGGGTTTAAAGTCCCCTATCATCGTCTATAACGGCGCCTATATCTTTAATCCAAGCGACGAAAGCTTCCCGCCTCTACGCCTTTCCTTTAAAAAGGAAGCCATAAAAGAGATATATGAGGCGAGCAAAGAGATGACCACGTCTTTCATGTGCGAATCAGACGCCACAATTTATAGCGATGTCTATGACCCTCATTTGGACCGTTTCTTCTGGTATAAAGGCATGGAGCATCGTTTGGGTGAGGTTTATAAAACTCTGGACGTTGATCCGATGACCTGCATCTTCAAGGCCGAACACCAATTTGACGACAAGATCATCGCCATAATCTCAAAATATAAACACCTCAATTTTGGCTACCGCCACTGGACCGATAGCCTTTATGCCGAACTATATCTAACAAACGCTTCAAAAGAAGAAGGCCTCCTATACATCATGAAGGAAATGGATGTCGATAAAGAAGACGTCATCGCCTTCGGGGACAGCGATAACGATTACGGGGTTTTGAAGGTGTCCGGGCACCCCTACACGATGAAAAACTGCAAAAGCGCGCTTCTAAAAGAAAGCTTCCCCGCCACCGAATTCAGCAATAACGAGGACGGCGTGGCTAAAGAACTTGCCAAAATATTTCTTCTTTGATCTACCAGCCAAACGCTTAATTCCAACGTATAAAAAATAGACCGCCGAGATGGTCTATTTAACTAGTTTATTGAGGATTGTCTCCAATTGCTTTGGAAGTGGAGCAACGTGAGTCGTATTCGACAAATTCGATAAGACTCCGTCCAGTTCATCAAAGCTCATTTTATAGGCGTGGAGGAACTGCGAAGTTAAACCGGTCAAGGATTTAACCTTCCTGCAATCTGAGAAGTCACCATATCTAGCGTCTCCGACAACAGGATGTCCAATGGAAGACATATGAACCCTGATCTGATGCGTTCTTCCGGTGATGAGGTCAAGCTCCACCATCGTGTAATATCCGTAGCGTTTGACGACGTGATATTTGGTAAGAGCGGTTTTGCCCCCTTTTGAAGGAGATGTGACTTTGACCATTCCGGTCTCTTCGTCTTTTGCTAAGGGTTTATTGACTTCACCGTCTTCTTCGATGTCCCCCACCACTAAAGCAAGATAATGTTTATGAATCTTTTCGTGGGTTTTGAACAAATCCGTTAAGGCCTTCAAACCAGCATCGGTCTTTCCATAAGCAACAAGTCCAGACGTATTTCTATCTAACCTATGTGCCGGGCTAGGCGTGAAGGAGGCGTTATTGGGATCATAAGAACCCGAGAAATACAAATAATTAAGAACAGCGTTCCCTAAAGTGAGGCGAACCCCTTTTTCGTCGCCATACACCAATAATCCTTTCGGCTTATTGACGATAAGGACATTGTCGTCTTCATAGACGATCTCGTAAGGGAATTTGGCTTTGGTGACATCGCGAGGCTTTTTAAAGTCTTCTAATTGCTTATCTGTGACGTATATACGAAGGACATCACCCTCATGAAGGACGGCGTCTTTTGTGATCCAATGGCCATTGGCCTTAATGTCTTTTTTCCTAAAGGCTTTATAAATAAAACCAAGCGGAGCGTCACTTAGGTATTTCTTGACGAATTTCTCCGCCTTTTGGCCGTCGGAGGCCTTTTCAATCTTAACTTCTATCATAATTGGCGATTAAGTATATCACACATAGCCCTAGGCTATATTTCTATCATTGCAACATTTAGATTAGATAAGTATAATCTTGCTTGCCTGTTAAAAAAGGCACACAAATACCCTGGAGGAATACCCAAGTGGTCGAAGGGGCGGGCTTGGAAAGCTCGTAGGCTCTTAACCGGGCGCTAGGGTTCGAATCCCTATTCCTCCGCCAGCAAACAATAAGTTCGATTCAATCGAACTTTTTTTATACCAATCAAGCGAAAAAACAGTTTCGGAACATATCTTATTCAAAAAGAAAAAGACGATAAAAACATTCCTTTTAAAAGGTGCCTATTTCGACGCGACTTCGAGGCCCACAACGCGCAAACGACCACCTTTAGAACGTTTTTCTTTTTCATCCGCCAATTCTAAAGCGGCGTCTTCGCAAGATTTTTTCTCGGCTTTAAGCAAAATCTGGGAAGCGTATTCTTTAACGTCATCCCCATCAACCGTGCTGACTCTATAAAAAGGAAAGCCTTCAGCGACCACTATCGAGTTTACGAATATCCTTACGGCCTCCGCCAAAGTTAAACCTTGCTTGGCCAAGATTTCTTCCGCTTTCGTTTTTGCCCAAGCATTGATCCTTATCTGTGCGACTGCATCTTTTGGTTTTAAAATCGTTTGTTTCTTCATGCAATCAATTGTATTACACTTGGAATACATTTTCACATCATTTTCCATATCACGCCCTTCTTGTTTCGATTTTATTCATGGCCTTTAGCAAATCTTTGTCGAATGTTGCTACTGCGACTTTGTGATTAATGTAATTGGCCAGTAGCAAACAATCCGCAAAATCTAAGTTCAACAGGCCGAAGCACTCAACGGCCAAAGAAGAAGTCTTGATGTCTTCTGTGGTTACAAGTTTAAGTAATTTTCCCAAAGCACAAGAAACACCCGCTCTAGTGAACGACTTGCCCTTCCACAAAACATAAACGCACTCCGACAAAATTGTATCGAGAGTCATGCATACGCCACTGCTTATCAAAGATGCGGCTTCTTCAGCTTGTCTTTTGTCGTCTCTAAGCACATAACGAAGTATTATGTTGGCGTCTATCATTATTCTTTTGTCCATAACGTTCCTCCATTAATCAATAGGAGCGTTTTTCTAAAAAAGGGCAAAGATGAATCTGAAAAGCGAAAGAT
>JAKSUL010000079.1 GCA_024409055.1 Bacilli bacterium | reverse complement strand
CTAGCCACCATAAATAAACAGGCTCGATATATTAAATATCGAGCTTTTATTTTGCATTTTATCGCTTTTCGGTGTTTTGCATATTTTTCCGAAATGTAAAAAGTTTCGCATTTTTTACGAAAAATATTGACGAGAAGCGCACTTTTATAATAATAAACCATGTTTATTAACAACTTTGCGATTTTTTGACAATCGCAGGAGGCCGACATGAATACCTTCAAATTCTTGCTAGTATCGACTTTAGCCGCAACCCCGTTTTTTGGACAAAACGTAATCAAAAGACAAAATTCTGTCCCCGGCGTCTTTTACATTGACGCCGAAAAAGGAAACGATTCGAACGACGGAAGCGCCGAATCGCCATATAAAACGATTGAAAAAGCTTTGACCAACAGTGGTGATCTCGAACTTCATTTGTTGGGCAACAATGAGTACGTGGCAGTTACTTCCGAGACAAATTTGTTTGCCGATGGGCATGACAATGTTTCGATAATCGGTGAGGAAGGGGTCTATCCAAAATTCACGATTACTGGACCTGGCTCCAACAAAAACTGGGGCTTTATCGGAACAAATTTGACCCTCAATAAAATCACCTATTACAGCGTTTATAAAAACGCCCCTGACAAAGACAATCCTGAAAAAGATCTTACTTTGAGGTATTCGCTTTATGCTTGCGGAAACGATTTGACCTTTGGCGATGATTGCAAAGTCGATAATGATTCGTTCGCCGTTTCCCTCGGCACCGATACAGGCATTGAATATGCTAGGGATTTCCAGATTTTTGCTGGAACAAACGGCAAAGGCGGTACTGGCAAAAAAGATTCCAGTGGCCAGTACATTAGTGGTCCTGGCATTGTTGGAAAACTAGAGAAAAACGATAACACTTTGACTTTCTTGTCTGGCGAATTCGGCAAAATCACTTTGTCCAACAGAGTCGCCGACACCGGCACTGAAACCAATCACTTCAAACCGAAAGTTGTTGTTGGCGGAAACGCTTATGTTTCTTATGTCGGCGGAGCTAACGACTGGTTCAACTATATTGACTCCGACATTACGGTCACCGGAAACGCACGCGTTCATAGAATCGTTGGAGGCATCCTTGGTTATATATACACCCCAAGCGTGGGCGAGAAGACATATATCTATTCAGGAAAATCCACAATCAACATTGAAGGCGGATACGTCAAGAACATAATCGGTGGTTCGATGGGAAGAATGTCTGCCTTCGTTAAAAACGAGGCCGATACCGAAATTAATGTTTCTGGTGGTAGCGTGGAAACCCTTATTGGCGGTTCTGCTGCCGGAAATACTTATGGAAACATTGCTATTAACGTCACCAGCGGAACCTTTGGCGAGATTTCCGACGATGTGAAATTCGGCATTTCCGATAGTAGGGGCGATTTGTATGACACCACCCACGACGCTGGTTTCTTCTGCGGTGGATCAGGCATGTCGTCAATGATTCATACTGACTCCTCGATTGCTAACGAAATTTATTCTTCCTTAGGCGGATGTTACAAAGAGAATGACATTTTGGGCAAAGCCGGAAAAGTCATGGCAATGGGTAATGTCTATGGCAAAATCAACGCCAATATCACCGGCGGAACCTTCAATTGTAATATCCATGGCGGCGGAAAGGGATTTGACTATTCCACAATTGCTCCTGCAGGAAAAGAAAATCTTTTGTTCAACGTCGCTCAAGTTTCTAAGGGCGTTAACCTCGCCGTTGCCGGTTGCACCGTAAACGGCAATATCTATGGCGGTGGCGCGGGCATCGATGGCGAACCTGAGGACAATTATTCCAGGATTGCCTTGGTCGCTGGAACCATCAATTTGCACATCGGTAATTCGACGAAAGCTTTGACCCCAGGCAGCACCAATCCGGCTGATTACGCGACCGTAATTTATGGAACGGTTTATGGCGGTGGTATCAACCCGAAAGTTACCGCGTTAGGATCTTCTACTCCGGTCATCGCGATGAATATCGAGAATACGTATATCAAAAATCCTAATAAAGAAGAGCTACCGGAAGATCAGGTTATCGCCATCCACGGCGGATCTGAAAACGCCTCGGTCGATGGCTCCGTTTCCATCAACATTCAAGGCAGCGCTATCTGCAATAACATCTATTTAGGCTCTGGATCTGGCGACATCAACGGTTCGATCAACATCGATATCTTGGATTCGAACGTAGATGGCGATTTGACTCTTGGCTCCGTCACCGGCGACATCAATGGCGATGTCACCGTCGTTGTCGAAGGCCTCTCGGTCGTTGAAGACATCAACATCGGCAGCGATAACGGCACCATCACGGGAAAAGTCGACGTCACCATTTCTTCGACCTCCGTTAACAAAGACATCAACGTTGGAAGTGGAGACGATGCGTTCAATAGCGATATCGAAGTCACCATCAACAAAGGCACAACCGTCGGTGGAACCGTAAACGACAATACGGGCGAGGCCGATTTGGACCTCAACATTTCCGACGACACCGAAATCGCCGGTGAGATGGTTTACATCAAGAGCTTTGTTAGGGCTCACGGAAATTACGGTGGAACCGCAAGGCTTCTTGCTGATCATAAAAATAAACCCGACGATGTGACGCCCGTTTATCACTGGTATAAAGTCGTCGGCTCTGAAAAGCAGGAATTCTATAGCGGAACCGAGAACTACATCGATTTGACCCCCGAACAAACTGGTTCCTATTGCTGCGAAGCCTCATACACCAAAGGATCGACTACGACTAACGTTATGTCCAACACTGCAAGATTTATCGAAAAATCTGAAGTGAAGGCGGCTCAGGTCGGATTCGATTCAACCCCGATATTCAACCTCTTCGTTGAACTCTCCTCTGATTTCGATCCAAGCGAAGAAGCGACAGTCAGGATTGGCAATAGAGAAGTGAGCGTTAAAGGTGTGGCCGATACTACCTCTCTTGGCTTCAAGACTTATAAATTCTCCCTTGCCCTTGCCCCATATGAAACGGCGGCTGAGGTTGAACTTAAAATCGATAGCGAGTCAGTTGACGACAAATATTCCGTCAAACAATATTGCAAAGAGGTTTTGGACTCCGAGCAGACGTCCTCTGAACTCAAGGATTTGGTTAAAGCGTTATTGAATTATGGCGCTGCGGCTCAGGGATACTTCGACTATGCTTCGTATAACCTCGCCAATTCCTTCCTTGACGAATCCGACAAAGCTCTACCGACTTCTATTGGCGCTGAATACAATAAGCTTCATATTGAGAATGAATCCGAAGATATCAAAGCTTATAGCGCCACCGTCGAGATCCTTACGTCCACGACCATGAGAATCTACTTCGTAGCTCAGCCGGGTGGATCGATTGATGGCTACAAGGCCTACATCAACGGCGAAGAAATTTCTTCGGACAAAATTCTCGAGAAGAATGGCAGATATTACGTCGAAATCGAAGGTATCGCCGCTAAAGACCTTAATAAGGAATACACGGTTAAGTTAGAAAAAGGCGATTCCTATGCCTCTGTCACTTACAGTGTTCTCACTTATTGCTATTCGAAGCAAAATTCGAGCAATGAAGCCTTGAAGAAATTCGCCCTATCGTTATTCGGCTACTACCAAGCCGTGGAAAGCTATTTGAACTAGGAGGTTCGATCATGAAAGAATTCTTGAAACCACAAATCGAAATCGTCGAACTTGATTCCGTGGATGTTATCGTTACCTCCGATTTGGAACGTAACGACATGGAAGCGGAAGAGGACATTTTCGGATGAGAGCCAAAGCGCTTATCATAAGCGCCGCCATCCTTCTTCTTTCTTCGTGCGGTGGAGGAAACTCCTCTACGGTTCAATGCTCATCTAGCAGCGAGACGACATCGGAAACCAGCCTTTCCACGGGGATGTCTTCCTCTTTGTCGGAAACGACCGCTATAGAGAGCGAACTCACATCTTCTTCAGAAGACGGCGTGATATACGGCCCGGTCATCATCATTTGACCTCGACGTG
>JAKSUL010000078.1 GCA_024409055.1 Bacilli bacterium | reverse complement strand
TAAACTCGCGCTTGTTTCGTTTTGCGCTGGCTTGATTGGAAGAGACATCAATGTGTCGTACACACCTTCGACCCAGACAAATGCGCATAATGCGAATCCCGCAATTGGAATGATGACGTCGTTGACCTTTGTCCTTTCGGGATGCGATTTGGTGTAAGAGAAGAGAAGGATTATCGGGGCTCCGATAATAAGCGATATTGCCTTGCCGAATCCCCATGCGTTCGCGTAAGCGTAAGCGGAGTTCCACAGGAGCTCGCGTCCAAACGAGCTTAATCCAACTCCGAAATATATGCCCATCAAACCCGAGGTCATGGCGAGGTCGATTAACCCGCCAAGCAGGAACGAAATAGCGATGACGACGGAGAACTGGAATGAGTTGGTATTCGTCTCCAAGAAAGCCTCGTATTGCTCGTGAGTGCCTCCTTCTTTGTAGACGAAGACGGCTTCTCTTGCTTTAAGGAAGGCAACAATTACTACGAATGCCGCAAAAGTCATGACTGGCTTATTCGTTAAAAGAGGAAGGACGGCTAGAGGAATTTCGAATAATTCCTGTCCTAAGGCCAAGCCTTTGATAACGTGGCAAGCTACTTCGTAAGCAAACGGGATAATGGCCAATAAGCGGAAGTATATTAGCTTTTTGCCAGCGAAATGTTTTGTGGGTCGATAGACGATAAAGAAGTAAAGGGAGGAAATGACCAACATGTCGATGAAGCAGTTGAAGGTCAAATATCTTGAGAAGAAGATGACGGTGACTTCTTTGACTACTTCTCTTCCGATTCCTCCAAATATGTGTTCGGTGGAACCCAATAGGTATCTAAAGTAGACAAGGATAAACAAGAGGTAGAAACCAATCGCGAAGATGGCGTTGTTCCTGATGATCTTCTTAATACCGGATTTGCTGTTTAATATTGGGCCGAAGTTAGCGACTAACATGATCGGGACCGAAAGCTGCCCGATGTTTTCTAAAATGTCTGAAGCGGTGGTCATTGCCGCTACATCGCAGTCGACGCCCCAACGGATGTGGGATTTCATGGAGAACAAGATAACCATCGCCACTTGGACGATAGCCATTGCAACCCATCCTATGATGCGAAGGTCGCGATAGGAAAAAGGGCCGCGATACTTAATATCGTTTTCTGCCGTGACGTCTTTTATCCCTTTGAAGAGCCTCATCTTGCTTATTCTACTATCTTTTTTCAATTAGAAAAAAGGTAATTGAACGTATGGTTTGAGAGTTTATCATTTTGATATGACCTTAGAAGAAAGAATCGAAAGGCTTGAGAACATTGAAGCCATCCGTTATCTCCAAGCCAAGTATCAGCGCTGCCTAGACTCTCGAGATTTTGATGGCTTGGCGTCTTGTTTCCATGATGATGCTGAATCCTCTTATGGTAGCGGAAAGATGTCTTACAAAGGCAAGGACGCCATCGTCAAATTTCTTTGCGATGTTATGAGACCGTCTATGCCGTCTACCCATTTGATTCATGGCGGTGAGATAGATATCATCGACTCGAAACACGCTGAAGCGAAATGGTATTTGGAGGATCATCTCGTTCATCAAAAGTTTCTTGTTAAGCTTCACGGTGCGGCAATATATGAAGTCAAATACGAAAAAGTCGGCGATGAATGGAAGATAAAGAAAATCGGATATGATCGCTGCTATCAATATGTTGAGGCACGTGGTCCGGTTAATTTAGCCACTTTTAAAAACAAGACAATCATAAATAAAGTCAAGAAAGCGGATCCAACTACTCTTGGCGAATATGGACAATATTATCAATACGAAACTTTGAAAAAGAAAAAGAAGACCAAATGACGAAAGTTTACTGGGCAAAAGCCGATATCTTAGAAAATGAGGCGATGTATGAAAAGGCGCATTCTTTTCTTAATGAAACCAGAAAAGCGAAAGCCGATCGAATCGTGGCCCATGATTCTAGAATTGCCTCGGTGGCGGCTTGGACGCTTCTTCGCTATGCGATGAAGTTAGAAGGTATAGAGATAAACGAAGAAGAAATGGAATTCGGTCAAAACGGAAAGCCCAGCCTCGTTTCAAAGAAGACACACTTTAACCTATCGCACGCCAAAAACGGGCTAGTCGTTTGTACGATTTCGTCAGAATCTGTTGGAATTGATGTCGAAAGAATAGCGGCTCACGATATGAAGATCGCAAAAAGATATTTCGCGCCCGCTGAATACTCCATTCTAAAGAGAAGCAACAACCAAGACGTTTTGTTTACCAGGCTTTGGACTATGAAGGAATCCATTCTAAAACGTTTAGGAAGTGGTTTAGCTACGCCTCTTCGTTTATATGATTTTTCTTCTTGCGAGGAATCTTCATTCGATTTGTTTGGGTGCCATTTCGACGTTTATGAAATCGAAGGAAATGTTATTACCGTATCTTCGTTAACGCCGGTTGAGTCTATCGAAGAAGTCGATTTCCAAACCATCTTGAAATAACAAATCATAAAAATAAAAAAATAGCGGCCTCGTCGCCGTTATTTTAGTTCGCCAAACAATCAGGCTTCCCGCCTAATTTCTTTTGGCTGATTTAATATGCCTATTAGGCGGCTTTACGACGAATGTTGAACACGTTTCCGTTGGTGCAAACGTAATTGATATTATGCTTGTCGATTTCAATGGTGTAGTCGAGCTCTGGGTTGAACACCAAATGGTATTCGTAATACTTGAACATGTAGTCCATGGCAGCGTCGCGGCTGTGGAATTTCTTGTGGAACATGACGGAGCGTCCGTTCAATGTTCCGCTCAATGCGTATGTATTTCTCATAATGCGTTCCTCCTTTTTCTTCTAGCCTTTTAACGTCTTGCTCGGGACGCGTTTTTGGAGGTTCCGCTTTTCTTGGAACGCCCATACTATATACCCTGAAAATCAATGTAAATCTATGAAAACACTTACATTTCCTATGGAATTTAATGAAAACGATTTCACTGATTTGACGTGTATATTTTTTGAAATAGCACAGATTGAAATAGAAAAAACGAGAGAGAAAAAGCGGTGGCTTTTCGATGAACCGTTTGATGTGCTCGCAATCTCGGTTCTCTTAGGAACTTATGCTCAAAATAGTACCCCTATTACGCGCTCGCACGCTTGACAAGTGGTATATACTACTTTCGTGAAAGGAAAAACTATTAATAGTTTCCTAGGCAAAAGAACATGATCAAAATTGACGTTATCTCCGGTTTCCTCGGAGCTGGAAAAACAACCTTAATCCGCAAACTCTTCGAATCGAAGAAAATCAAAAACGAAAAAGTCGTCATCATCGAGAACGAATTTGGCGAGATCGGAATCGACGGAAGCTTCTTAAAGGATTCTGGAATTCAAATCCGCGAAATTAACGCCGGATGCATTTGCTGCTCCTTGGTTGGTGATTTTGAAAAATCAATCATCGAGCTTAATGACACTTACCACCCGGACCGCATCATCATTGAACCTTCCGGAGTTGGAAAACTCAGCGACATCATCAACGCCGTTAAAAAGGTCAACTTGGAAATTGAAATCAATATGTTGGCCACGGTTGTCGACGCCTCGAAGGTAAAGATGTACCTCAAGAACTTTGGTGAATTCTTCAATAACCAGGTTCTTTTCGCCGACACAATCGTCGTCGCTAAAGTCGATAAGTGTACTGAAGAAAAACTCGTCGAGTCCGTTTCCCTTATCAAAGAAGTCAACGCGAAAGCCAATATTATCACCACTAATATCAGCACTCTTGATGCCGATAAATTAGTCGCTTACCTCGAAGAAAAGGCCTCGATGAGAGACAAACTCCTTCACGAACTAGAGCACGAACACGAGGAGGAGTGCGATGATCCGGAATGCGAATGCCATCACCACCACCATCATCACCACGAGGAAGAGGAATGTTGCTGCCACGAGCATCATCACGAGCACGAATGCTGCTGCGACGATGACGACGACTGCTGCTGCCACGAAGAGCACCATCATCACCACGACGAAGAGGA
>JAKSUL010000077.1 GCA_024409055.1 Bacilli bacterium | reverse complement strand
GCCTCAAATGCCGTTTTAAATGCAAAATGACGAAAAGAAGAAACTTTTTTTCATATTTTTGAGGGTGTATAATTCAAATGAATTTTTGGAGATATACATATATGTCGACTGTATCCTTCGTCAACGTAAATAAAATTTACGACAACAACGTTCAGGCTGTTTTTGATTTCAATTTAGAGGTTGCTGATAAGGAATTCATAGTTCTTGTCGGTCCTTCTGGATGTGGAAAATCCACAACCTTGCGTATGCTCGCTGGTCTTGAAGAGATCAGCTCAGGCACCATCGCCATCGACGGCGAGATTATCAATGATGTCTTGCCGAAGAACCGCAACATCGCCATGGTTTTCCAAAACTACGCTTTGTACCCGCACATGACTGTTTACGATAACATGGCGTTTGCCTTGAAGATTAAACATGTCGACAGTGCCACCATTGACGAAAGAGTTCTCCAAACCGCCAAGATTTTGGACCTTACTCCTTATTTGAAGAGAAAACCGAAGGCTCTTTCCGGTGGTCAGCGTCAGCGTGTCGCCTTGGGCCGCGCTATCGTTCGTACCCCGAAAGTCTTCTTGATGGACGAGCCTCTTTCCAACTTGGATGCTAAGCTCCGCGTTCAGATGCGTTCCGAGATCTCCAAAATCCACCAAAAAGTTGGCGCCACGACCGTCTACGTTACCCACGACCAGACCGAAGCTATGACCATGGCCGATCGCATCGTTATTATGAAAGATGGATACATTCAGCAGATCGGAACCCCGAAAGAGGTTTATAGCCTTCCACACAACATGTTCGTTGGAGGATTCATTGGTTCTCCGGCCATGAACTTCATCGAAGGCACTTTCAACGGAAAAGAATTTGTTGTCACCAATAAAGAAAACGCAGAAGAAGGGACAAAGGTCAAAGTTCCGGAAAACTTTGTGAAGTTACTCGATAAGTATCGTTCTCAAAAAATCGAAGAGCTTAAGGCCGTTATCGAAGAAGAAAAGAACGCCGAAGCGAATGATAACGCTGCTCCTGAGCAGAAACTTTCAAAGAAAAACGTCGCGATTCGCGAAGAAAACATCAGCAGAAGAAAAGCTTCTATCGAGAAACACGAAACTTTGCTTGCTCAGCTTGAAAGCGGAACATATCCGGTCGTTTTCGGTGTCAGGCCAGAAGACGTGAAGATTGTTTCCGGCAAGACCGCGTCTATTACCACCCTCAAATGTGATATTTCAGAACTTTTGGGACGTGATAGCATTGTTTACACCTACATCGATGGACAAAGGCTTATTGTCCAGACGGAAGCCGATAACGAAGTTTCTGAAGGACAATCCTTCGGCATCGACTTCAATTTCAAGAAATGTCATTTCTTTGATGTCGAATCAACTGTTAGGATTCGCGAATAATGGGATTATTCAGTAAAACAATTCGTACAAATTCCGAGCAACGCAACCCTCGGTTACGCCCGATTGGATTAAAAATGTCCAGTCAGTTGCTTTACGATAAGCTAGAGTCGTTTTGCAAACAGAAACAATACGATGACGTTGTTGTCTCCCGTGATTATCACGAAGTTTTTGCTACTACTCCGCAAGCTGAATTCACTTTTATGGTTTTCGTAGAAAACGGCCATGCTGTTTTGTCGGTTATGGTTTATGTCGAAGACCGTGTATTTGCCAAAAAACGCATTTTGCTCAACGTTATGAACGAGCTGCGTGAATATTTTTCCGATTCTCTTTTATAGGAGGGACAACAATGAAAAAATCCACTCTATTCTTATTTGGATCAGCTCTTCTAAGCTTGGCTTTGACTGGCTGCAATAATGGCTCTACCGAAAGCAAAACGTCTGGAGAGACGTCTTTCTCTATGTTCTCTACATCAGTCAATCATTCATGGGACGGAAATCCGTCTGCCTCTTTATCTGGCGAAGGAACTGTTGAATCACCATATATACTTGGCTCTGCTGCGGATTTCTTGGCTTTTGCCAATAGAGTCAATTCTAGCATCGTAGGTTTTTCTACCTGCCACGCTTTATTGACCGCCGACATCGATTTGGAATACTACGAATGGACACCGATCCATTCTTTCTCTGGAACGATCGACGGCGGCAACCATACCATCTCACGTCTCCGCGTGTCTTCTGGCTCTGGAGCCGGTATCTTCAAAACATTGAAGGGCGCGACCATCTTGGATTTGTCCATCGAGGGCGTTGTTGATGCCGAAGAACAGGTTGGACTTCTTGCCGGCGTTGTTGGAGGCGTCTCCACAATAACCAACGTCAAAGTCAGCGGCTCAGTTAGGGCAAACGCCAACTATGCGGGCGGTATCGTAGGGCAAGTCAATAATGGTGATCTCTCCATTTCTGCTTGCGAGAGCAAAGTCAATGTTATCGGCAGAAACAGCGTTGGTGGCATCATTGGAACCAACACAAAATCGAAAATCACGATTCTTGAGTGCACAAATGAAGGAACCGTCTCTGGCAATAGTTATGTCGGCGGCATCATTGGATATCTCCAGCTTCCAAGCGAAGAAGGAACTTCCTCTTCGGCCACTGGATGCGTAAATAAAGGAAACATCGAGGGACTTGAAAACGTTGGTGGCATCACTGGATGCTCCACTCAGCCTCTTACCCGTTGCTCGTTCACAAAACCGGGCTTAGTCACTTTGAAAAAAGGTGAAGAAAAAATTGTCGCTAAAACACATACATCATACGTGTCCCCGTATTTAGGAAACATCGCTGGACGTACCATCAATGATGGAGTCACCACTTTTGGTACAATCACAGAATGTGCCAATGAGGACGGATGGGCGAATACGATGTTTAAAGGCGGTAAAGGATGCAGCCGTGTCATTGGCTATAAAGATAAAGTTTATCTTTTCACGGCCACTAACAACTACGCCATTTCCGAAGATAACGGTCATACATTCGGACCGTTCATCAATATCACAAACGCCAATACCGCTTCAGAAGTCATGCCTAACGGCAGTGATGTTGCTAATGATACAGGAAACACTCAACCGTTCGTTCTCCCGGACGGCCGTATCATGATCATGTATCGTATGATTCGTAAGAATAACGATGCCGGATATAACTACTATTCGTTGCGTCTTCGTTTCTCCGATACCGAAGGACATTTTGATCCGACACAAAAGCCGATTACTTTTATCGAGAACTGCGTTGGCCCGACTTCCGGCACTCCAGGCGGACTTTGGGAGCCGTTCCCGCTCCAAATGGAACGTGATGAAGCCACGGGAAGAACCCTTCTTTATACATACGTATCGAGCGATTGCCACCAAACTTCTGAATACACATTCGCCAATGGATACAAAGTCAAACCTCTTCCTTCCGAGATAATCGCTCCTGGCACCAGCCAGAACACCATCATGATTCCGATCACGATTTATGATGGAGCTACCGAAGAAGGCGAGGGCAAAGTTGAGGTCGGTGCCCCGAGATTAATCTTCAAAGCCAGCGAATTGATGCGCATTAAAGCTGCTCGTCCTGGTATGACCATTCTTGGAAAGCTAATTGATGGAACTTATGTCATGTCGATGGAAAACTGTGAAGAACAGAATACTTTCGTAGACACCGATGGCAAGACAAAGGGCGGATATAACATGGTCACCCAGATTTCCTATTCACGCGATGGCTTGGAATGGACTCGCCCGCAAACCATTATTCGTCCGCATCATCCAAGCGGATCCACGAACGCTGCCAGTAAGTTGTTCAAATGCGCGACTTCCGGCGTTGCTGTTCTTCCGGATGGCCGCCTCTTAATCAGCTGCGCTTCCGATGAAGACTATGTCGGTGCTTGGCCTTCAGATAGCTCGCACTACGACCAAATGAGAGCCTTTATTACGGATAAGCCGATTCATTATGGAGACACCTTCTTCCGCGATGAAGGCTTGACCCAGTTGAACATCTACAACTACAACGAAAACGAATACACCGTTTGGGGTTGCTGCAATTACGTTAACGGCCGTCTCTACGTCACGGCTCAGTACGGTGTCAACAGCATCAGCCCTGATGGAAAGATCTCCTCCCCGGTTGATGGAACCTGGATGGTCTCAAACGACTTCGAAAACATTAAATAAAGCAAAAACCGTTCCTAATACCAGATTGGCAAAGGGAACGGTTTTTT
>JAKSUL010000076.1 GCA_024409055.1 Bacilli bacterium | reverse complement strand
TTAAATAAAGCAAAAACCGTTCCTAATACCAGATTGGCAAAGGGAACGGTTTTTTTGTTTGAGGCGAACACGGGGCCTAGGTGCAGGAATTTCCTAATGACCATGAGAGTTCCGGCCAACTTATGGCTTCTGATATTCGAAAAAATGACCCCTACAATTGCCTTGCGGACCAACGCAAGCAATCGAAAGGAGCCAAATGTCGAATAACGACGGCCTAAGTTTAGCATCCGTGAACTGAAGCTGTAAGTGCCATGTCGTGTTCGTGCCGAAGAAAAGGCAAAAGAAATTGTATTGACTGAACTGACTCGCAAATTCAGAGATTTTTTCTTTGAGAAATAATTGTCAAAATTAAGATTGGCATGTTGAAAATAAACAGTAATTTTGTAGCCATTCTCAAGCAATAATTCAACAACAATGTTATATACTCCTTTGTTATCAAGTTACGAAAAAACGCAAACTAGAATAGTGGTGATTGACAAATGCCAATAAAATCTTAGCAGATCTAATTTGCTTAATAAACGTAATAACACCGATGAATCGGTGGGTTTTCTGTTTTTACAATATTTATTTCTAACCAGTGAGGTTTTTTGCCTGGTTTTTGAGACGGAACATTTTTGACACTATTTGTTAAGGTGTTTTTTACGAAAATATTAATAGTAAAGAAAAGCGGTCGTATTTTTCTTTCTTATTTATGTCATTGTTCAATTTTTGCTCGTTTTTAGGCTTTGATTCTATGCCAGTAGTGCATAAAATGGAGATGAGAGAAGAGGGTTGGTATGAAAATTTCGAATTTACTCATCACAGGGTTATTAGCGAGCGCCACCGCTGTTCAAACTTCTTTTAGCGCGATCTGCATTGATTCTAATTTCGGTCGATATGCGTGGTCGAATGGAGACCAAGTTGTAATTGACAATGCAGACGATTAATGTTAGTGAAAACGCCATGTATTATCGTTACTCTTTCAAAACACAAAATCGCTATCCTCAGCAAGTTTTGTGGTGGACAACTCCTACGCTTGGCACCGAATACAATTACTCTCTCATCGGGGTTGTTAACTCGTGATCTTTGTTTCTAAAGTTAAGAAATCATTCTTGTTACCAAACGGTGATGTTGCTCAGGTGATCAAAGAAGCTACTTTTGAATTGCCTTCCGTCGGCTTCGTTTGCATCTTGGGCAAATCAGGATCGGGAAAATCAACGATTTTAAATTTACTATCTGGTATTATCGAACCAACAAGTGGAACTATTCGTTGGTCCGGACAAAAAGGGCCCAAACCAAATGTTTCGTTTTGTTTTCAAAACGGAAACATATTCCCGAGATTGACGGTTTTCGAAAACATCGCTATCGCTAAACAAAAGGTCGCTAAAGACGATAGAGAAAAAATCGAAAAGATTTTGGAAGAAATCGGCATATCGGAGATGATTGACCGAAAGGCTGCGTTGCTGTCTGGTGGTGAACGTCAAAGAGTTGCTATTGCTAGAGCCATCTATAAAGACGCCGCCGCTGTTTTTGCGGATGAACCGACCGGGTCTCTCGATTCCAAAACGGCGATTCAAGTTTTCGAATTGCTTAAGGACGTTTCGAAAACAAGACTTGTTCTCGTCGTCACTCATGATGAGGAACTAGCAAATAATTATGCAGATCGAATTTTAAGAATAAGCGATGGGGTCGTGGTTTCCGGTGAAAATGAGTCTACGTCTCAAACATCTTGCGGTACATACGACGATGATGGAAAACCTAATATTGGTTTGATTTCTCGTCTTTCTCTTCGCGGTGTTTCTAAAAAACCTGTCTCCTTTATTTTGAGCGCAGTTCTCCTGTCTCTTTCTTTTGCGACGGTTTCATTGGGCTTAGGATTGGGGCTTGGGACACCTGCAAAAGACGTCGCCTCTTCGGTGGCAAAATCCGGAACCCAGAACATATTGTTGACCAATGTGTCTCACGGGCTATCGATAAAATTCGCAAAACAAACATTTGATTCTTTTTCTCAAGAATACGGAGTCGATGCGGTCCCTGTATATTATTCCAACGTCCCCAGTGGCTACGATTATGATGTGCGTTTGGACAGGAAAAAAGAAAACGTGCATAACCCTATGTTCCAAAAAACCCCGCTTTCTCTTTACGTTCCTGCCACGTCCGAGAGCTTTAGAACGCTTGGGCTGGAACTTACGTCCGGTAGATTCCCTGTGGGCTTAGATGAAATCGTTATCCCTCTTTGCCAATATGAGGAATATGCGAACGCCGGTTTTGTGCGTGGTGACCTAAGCGAAATCCCATCCACCGCGTTTTCTAGCCAAGATGAATTCCTCAGTCTTTCCCCAAAAATAAGTACATCAGGGAGTTATTCAACTATCGTGGGGATTGTCGACACAAAATTGCCGGACGCTCTTTTTTCCTACAGTTTAGCTAATAACATGGATTTCTTCGCAAATTTTTGCGAGGCGGCATACAAAACTGGTATTCCAAATTCGTTGCACGTTTGCTGCTTTGTTAGTCAGGAATATTGTAATAAGTTTGCCACAGGGATAGCTGAAATAGTTATCGATCAAAATGGTACGGTTTCGTCATCACTTTCGTATGATGGTAATGAAGACAACTTAACCGTTATTTGGACCGAAAGAGGCAACAAGCATAACTGGAGCGTAGTGGAATCTGGCGATAAAAATGGTGTTTATGCTACATGGCCTATTTTACGCTCGCTCGGAGGCACTGATGTGATCGCTCCTTATTACGATTGTGACAACTTGTCGATATTTCACCTTCCAGGCATCTCGTCATTACCTCGTCTTGAAAAGGCTAAAGCGAATAAAATGTTTAGCGGAATATCCGGTTTCGGTGGAACAAACGCTTTCGTTTTTTCGTCTTGCTGCGAATACGTTAAGGCTAACGGTCTCCCTGCAAACCGCTCCACTCTAGAATATTTAGCGACCGAAAGCTTCAAAATACTGAAGAACATTGACGAATCAGTTACTATTCCGGATTTTTCTACTTCTGAAGGCGAAGACATTCTTAAAACGTATTATGCGTGGGCCCTCTCTACGGATGAATATGTGGATAATAACCCATATTACTTACCTGGGCCGATGTTTACTGTTGATCGTTTGGGCTCTGGAACCGTCGGCAAAATTATTTGTAAGGAAGCTTGCGATGATTTGCTGAAAAACAACGATTTTTCCAATATACGAGTTTCGTTGGAAATTAATGGAGATGTCAGCACTGCAAAAAACTATGAGTTTGCCGGAATCGTCGCCGGTTCTGACGATAGCGTCGGTGAATGTTATTTAAGCTACGCTTCCTTCCAAGAGATTCGCGATTACTTCCCCTATGGTAGAACGATAGGCGCGATAGCTTGCAAAACGCCGGATAGGCATTTGCTGGAACGACTATACGGACAATATTGCGATTCGTTCAAGGGGTTAGATGGCGCCTTCTTGCGCGCTGAGATAGCGCAGTTTAAGTATTCCCAGAATTTCTCCGATAGATTTGGCGGATTTAGAAATGACTTGATTTGGATGTCTGCCGGCCTTTTTGCTTTCAATTTGATCTTACAATTAACTTTCTCTTTATTGAGACTGGAGGGGCAAAAAAGCACGGCCGGTCTTATTCTTGGCATTGGTGGAAGACTTTCGGATGTTTATGTGTATTGCTCAACGGAACAAATTATATCCTCTTTGTCGGGATGTGTCTTAGGCGTTGCTCTTGGCGGAATCCTTTCTTTGATCATTAATTCCGGATTTATGCGGTCGACCGGTTTGGCTCTTCCAATCTTTTCCTTCCCATTTGGGTATATCTTGCTAGCTTTATTAATCGCACTTTCCGGCGCTGCGCTTAGCTACTTGCCCATTAGCGCATCGCTTAAGAAAAAAGGCGTCGATTCATTACTTAAGAGAGAATAAAAGTTTTTTGCTTTATTTTCACTTAATAAAACACGAAAAGTTTCAACTAGTAGTTATACATCTGATAATCGCACCTACACGGTCTACGTATTCATTGTTTATTAATGTAGATGGATAAACAAATGAAGGCTTAATGGGCTGTTTAATTAGGGATTTAAAAGGCTAATCACTTAATTGTGACTAGCCTTATTTTTATAAGCAAATTGTCATATATGCAGGAATGCATATAATACCATCTTCTCTAATGGATAAATTCTTAGGATGAATTATAAATGATTCTGCGATTCTAT
>JAKSUL010000075.1 GCA_024409055.1 Bacilli bacterium | reverse complement strand
GATGAAGTTGCGAAAAAAGGAACTTTGGAACGTTACTTTTTGTCTCAACTTAGTGTCAAGATTCCCTCGAAGGTTGAAGGCGTGTCGATAACTTCTATTGGAAGCGGATGCTTCTACGATAGCCAAATTAAATCGATAGAGATACCTGAAGGCGTTGAAAAAATAGAAGAATCAGCCTTTTGTAATTGCAAGGAACTGGAAACAGTCGCATTGCCAACGAGTTTAGCTTTCATTGGGGAATACGCTTTCGGCGATTGTAAAAAACTCAAAAGGGTTTCTTTCGGCCCCAATATCAAAAAGATAAGCGCCCATTCATTCCAGGGCTGTTCTTCGCTTGATTGCTTTTCCTTTGATGCGAATGCCTCGCTTCAAGAAATAGGGGAAAAGGCTTTTGCGGGATGTGCCACTACGAGAATACTCCTTCCTCAGGTCAAGGAGATTAAAGAGGGTGCGGTGGAGTGCGATATTGTTACTTATTCTTCAAGTGAGACCGTTTCCTCTTGGCCTTCCTCTATCCAAAAGCTTTGCAAGATCAAAAACGTCTCGAGGATAATTGTTGACAACGATGGCTTCTCATACGTTTTCCTTAGGGGAAAGGAAGGCGCTAATCTATATGATTATAGAGGCAGCCTTTCGGGCAAGGAGATTCGCATCCCGAGATGCGTTGAAGGGTCTTCCGTTACTTCTATTGTTTTCGACGCTTGGGAAAAATTAAGAGACGCCTCCAAAATTTATGTTCCGGCTTCGATCAAAAGAATTGAGCAAAAACGTTCGAACCTTGATTTTAACTATAGCTTAAAAGAAATCGAATTTGAGGAAGGGTCCTTACTTGAAACGATACCGGACTTCTTCGCCGATAAAGCCACCCATTTAAAGAAAATCAATCTTTCTAGCTGCAATCAATTGAAAACCATCGGGAGTTACGCCTTCCGCTTTTGCGCGTTGGAAAATCTTGAGCTTCCTTGTTCGTTATCTAGTCTAGGAGAAGGATCGTTTGAATCTGGCATTAAATCCCCGACTCGCGAAATTGTAATTCCAAGAGGGGTCGAAAGCATTCCTCCTCGTTGCTTTGCCGGCTGCTCTGTCTCGAACTTCTCCTTGCCTGAGTCTTTGACTGAGATTGGAGACGAAACTTTTAAAGACGTGAAGATGGATTCCATTTATATTCCTAGAAACGTGATCTCTGTTGGAGATGGTGCGTTGGTGGGAGTAAAGAACATCACCTTTGGTGAATTAGCGAAAAACATTAGGTTCGGACGTTTTTATAAGTCGCTTTTTGCAAAAGCCCAATTTGGAAAATACGAGTAATGGCCGTTAAATCGCCTTTAAAGGCAAATCGCAAATCCGCCGTTTATGAGACGGTCTATTTCTCTTGTTTGAGAAAATTATGTCCAAGGTGTCCGAAAACTTCGAATTGGAGTGTATTAATCTTCCTTCGAGTGTAACCTATATAGGTGATCGCGCGTTAAAAAGGGCCAGAAAACTTTGTTACAAAGGCCCGAAGTCGAAAGTCAAAAAAGCTTTCGGCTACAAATCGCTATTCGCTAGGGAGGTAAAAGCATGAGCGAAAAAGAAGTCTCTTTAAAACTTTCCATTTCTCCTCAATTCTCGTATTTGGACTATCACGCCGATTGCCTATTGAAGATTC
The DNA here is from genome assembly GCA_024409055.1 of Bacilli bacterium. Taxonomy (GTDB): domain Bacteria; phylum Bacillota_I; class Bacilli_A; order RFN20; family CAG-826; genus Alloenteromonas. The sequence continues at coordinate 2,593 of JAKSUL010000075.1, read as the reverse complement.
ACGATAGGCAAAGCGTGACCGAGTTCTCCCTCATTAAACAAATCATGGTGTCCAATACGGGTTTTGAACCGATCATGGATGGGAGGATTGAGATTTCGTTCTCTTCTCCCTTATTTTCCGCTCACCCAATTCACATAGGCTATGTTGATTCCGGTTCAGAAATCGAAGTCGTTCCGCCTTTCTTTGAAGTCGATAAAAAACAATTGGACGAAATAAGCGAATCGATTCCATCCTCCGTTTCCCTCGTTTTATACGATGGGGATATCTGCGTGGCGGCCGCCGAAGAGCCCTTTGAGGTGCTCCCGGTGAGCCAACCCTCGGAAAACGCGGTCATAGACAATCGTTTATTCGCTAAATATGTGACCCCTCAATCAAAACTGGTCAAACAGGTTACAAACGATGCAGTCGCTTTGCTAAAAAGGCGCATCCTCGCTTATCAAAACGAGGATAAAAACGAGATGGCTCATGAGATAGAGTCCATCTTTTTCGCCCTTAAAAAAGCCAATATCACTTACCAAAATCCTCCGGCCGGCACTCAAAACTTCTTCCAAAGGGTCAGAATGCCTGAAGAGGTTTTATTGGACAAAAAAGGCACTTGCTTCGATTTGAGCGTCCTTTTCTGCGCGTGTTTAGAAGAAGTGGGGTACCACCCAATTATGGTAAGGGTCGACGGACACGCTTATTGTGGAGTTTTCTTAGAGGAAGGCGAGTCTTTCCCCAATGGAATATCCAACGAGCGAAACGAATTGGCCAATAAGGCGAACGACACCATCTTATTCGTGAACGCCACCGGTGTTGAGAATACGATCGAGAATACTTTCCAGGGGTGCGTGGATAGGGCGACCGAGGAGTATCTCAAGACTTATGAAGGCGAGACTTTCGTCGCTATCGATATCAACGCATGTCATCATTTGGCTTTTTCTCCTATCCCGACGTTTGAAGGCGTCGAAGAACTGGAGCTGAATATGGAGCCGAAATACGGCGAAGGCGAATTAAGCCCCATCCTCAAAACGAAGTATATAAACGTCCTAAGAGAAGGGCAGAAAGACCGCTTCACGTTCTGGGAAAAGAAACTGTTGGACTTAAACGAATCCAACCCATTGATTAATTTAAACGTGAAGGAAGGCAATTGCGTTGCTTTATATAGTGAAAAGGCGATGGGCGATTTCTTTGCGTCCGAGATCGACTCTCTTGGCTTAGGGATGGTTGAAGCGTTGCCTAACACCGATTTCCGTTCGATTGCGTGCCTGCCTCAAAAGCCAAGTGACATTTTCGGAGTTGGCCTAGACGAAGAAATTCCTCATATGTTTGGGTATGAGAAGACGTTAAAGAAACTCATCAAAAAATCCAATGACGCGATGAACGAAACTGGTACTGGCACATTGCATCTTTGCCTTGGCCTACTTTCCTACACGAGAAAAAACGGAAAGCAGGGGCACGCTCCTTTTATGGTTCTTCCGATCAAGAAGATCGTCAAAGAGAAGATGTCGAAGAAATATAGGATCGAGTTCGATATCGAGGAAATGATGGTTAACGAAACTTTCTTTGAATACTACGCTAACGAACATTCAGGTTATAACTTCGAAGGGTTATACGAAGCCACCTATAAAGATGGCTACGATAACATCGCTTTGACTTTCTCCGATAACTGCAAGGCCGATATCCACCTAGAAAAAGACGTATTCCTCATTTCGAACTTCTCCTTCTCTCACTTTGTGATGTGGAAGGACATGAAGAAAAACTCCGACCTCATGGCGAAGAATCCTTTCGTATCCAGCATTCTCCATAGCCGAAACGAACTTCCAAAGCCCGATAAGCAATTGGACGAAACTAGGCTTGAGGACGCGGAGAAATATGAGAATTTTGCTGCACCTTTATCTTATGACTCGACTCAGCTTAAAGCCATTTTGAGAGCAGGAGCAGGGGAATCCTTCATTTTGGACGGCCCTCCAGGGACTGGCAAATCACAAACAATCGTCAACATGATCGTCAACGCCTTCTATCAAGGGAAGACGGTCTTGTTCGTGGCGGAAAAGAAAGCCGCATTGGACGTCGTTGCCGATAGACTTAATAAAATCGAATTGGGACGCTTCTTTTTAGAGCTTCACTCGACCAAAGCCAATAAGAACGACTTCTACAAAAAGCTTGATGAATCGATGGTTCAAGGAAGGACTTTGGCGCCCGCCAAATACCGTGAGAAGTGCCTTCTTATCGATCAGCAGAAAAAAGATATCGCCGAAACGATAGAAACGTTCCGTTCATCAAATAAGTACTATCTTTCTTTATATGATTGCATCGAAACAAAGATCGCATTCGGCACCGAGGGTCACGCATGGACTCCTTTAACATTTAGCGAATCCTTCCTAAGCCATCTCGACGTCGAATTAGACTGCCAAATAAGAGAGAAGCTTTCATTAGTTATCGAACTATCGAATAGAATAAGCGATTACGACCATTCCCCCTTTAAAGGGATGGGCCTCTCAGAGTTCGGGTATAAGGACCACGAACGTTATTTCGCTTTAACGTCCGCCAATAGAGAGGCCTATGCAAAAGTAGTGGGCCTCTATGTCGAAATCGGTTCCGCTATATCGGC
>JAKSUL010000074.1 GCA_024409055.1 Bacilli bacterium | reverse complement strand
GTGTTAGCTTTTATCCCGATTATATTCTGCATAGTCATGATGCTGGTGTTTTCTTGGCCGGCAAAATACGCTCTTCCGTGCAGCGTGGTTATCTGCATCGTATTCGCTTTAACTGTATGGAAAGTTCCGTTCCTCGATTTAGGCGCTTACTTAATATCGGGCGCTCTTAATTCAATTGACGTTTTGATAACGATCATAGGAGCCATCTTAGTAATGAACTTACTGAAAAGAAGTGGTTCCATGACGACTATCAAGAAGGGATTCTCCTCAATTACCAAAGACGCCAGGATCCAGGCCATCATCATCGCTTGGATGTTTGGCTCATTCTTGGAGGGCGCTGCAGGGTTTGGAACCCCAGCCGCTTTAGCGGGACCGCTTCTTGTCTCTTTAGGGTTTCCTCCGGTAGCCGCAGCGGTGGTGTGCTTAATTTGCGATAGCGTCGCCGTTTGCTTCGGTGCCATCGGAACCCCGACAAATATTGCTTTTGCCTCCGTTCCAGAAGCCGCTCGAACAGAAGCCTTCTCCCGTAATTTGGATGTCCTTTCCGCTATACCTCAGGCTATAGCCGGATTAATCGTTCCGCTTATCGCCGTCTTCATCATGTGCAGGTTCTTCAGCAAGTCCAAAAGCGTGAAGCCTGTCCTAGAAATAATCCCATTTATTCTCGTCTCCAGTTTGTTCTTCTTGGTCCCGTATGTCTTGACCGCGATGTTCTTAGGGCCTGACTTCCCGTCCTTGTTTGGCTCCTTGATCGGCATGGTCGCCACCATATTGATGGTCAAGTTCAAGATCCTCGTTCCAAAGAACGTTTGGACCTTCGATGACCAAAACGAATGGGACGATAAGTGGAGAGCCAACAAAGAAGATAACCACGTCGAAGAAAAAGAAAGCAAGATCAATTCCGTTATGGCGTGGCTCCCATATGTCGTTATCGCCATTATATTGGTGCTTACTAGGCTTCCAAACTTAGGTGGTGGTTTCTCCCTCAAAAAGATTCTTAACGAAGGCATATTCGCCTTAAAGATTGATTCTGTGTTCGGCGTTGCCAATACGTCCTATACGTTTAAGTGGCTTTATCTCCCTGGCATATTCTTCATTCTCGTCGCCTGCGTATTCTTCTTGATCTATAGGATGCCCGGAAAAGAAGTGGGGCTTGTCTTCAAAGACACCTTCAAACAGGTTCTAGGTGCCTCCATCGCCATCATCACCGGATTGATGCTTGTTCAGCTTCTTAGGTATTCGGGAAGCAACAGCGTTGACGACTTCAATAACGGAAAGATGATGAGTATGGTCTATTACATGGCCAATCTTCTTTCTAAGACTGGTCCTATCTTCTACTTTGTGTTCTCTCCGATCATCGGTGTATTGGGCGCGTTCGTCAGCGGTTCCAACACCGTATCCAATACCTTGTTCACCGCGCTTCAATATCAGACCGCGGAAACGATTGGCTTAGCTCCGGTCGTCTTCGTCGCTATGCAAAATATCGGCGGTGCTATCGGAAACATGATCTGCGTCAATAACATCGTCGCGGTTTCGACGACAGTTAATATTGAAGGCAGGGAAGGCTATATCTTCAAAAAGAACATCATCCCTTGCCTTATCTACGTCGCCATTATCATTGTTATATTCGTCATCATCAACGCCATAATGTTCTGATAAAAAATAACCCCGCTCACGCGAGGCTATTTTTGTATCTATTGATGTTTAGTAAACGTAGACGAATGATTGTGGGGCAGCCTTTATTCCGAAATCGACAAGATTTTTAACTTCTTTGTATTTTGTCACTTTGCCGAGTTTATACGCGTACGCAATCTCTCTCCCCTCAAAATATTGGTCGAAAAAGTTTTTGGTAATCCCGGATTTGTCTTTGGTTTGGTCCCAAAGTTCTTCAGGAGGAAGCTCTAAAACTTCAACTATTTCGGCTTCGGCAACTATTTTTTTAATTGGGGAAGTTTCGTAGATTATTATTTTTTTGACGTCTTTTTTTGCCGCCTTTGTCCTATATTCGTACTTCTTTCTGCCGTTTAGGATGTTTTCGACGTGTTCGGGATTTATCGAGATTACGATTCTTTCTGCCGACTTCATTCTTGACCTCCTAATTCCAGTATTTTATCAAATTTTTCTTTTGAGAGTGGTGTTGACAGTCTTAGCCCGCTGAACGAGTCGATTATTTTGTTTTTTCTTAGCGTCTTTAAAGTCACTTTATTCTCTAGCTCGTTCAAAAACAATACATGAAGAATTGTTTTGTATCCAGTTGAATAGAAACTAAGCAGTTGATCTTTGGTAAAAACACTACGATTTTTGCATTCGGAGATGAATTCGTCTTGTGTTTTAGGCGTGCTTATTTTTTCTAATATACAATACCCAGTGACGACTGAGTTGTATTTCGCCCAAATGTCCGAGGCTCTATAAACAAGCATAACGTCGCCCGGTTTACAGCGAATTTGTCTTGGATTGGTCTTTGATTTTTAGTTTATATACGCTCATAAGTTTCTCCGAATTAATGATAAACCATGCAAAAAGGCACATTTCACCTTTTGCTGTTTTCGTTACAAATATCTCTAATAAAAGTTTTTGGCGCTTTTTGGCTTTTTCCTTTGTTATATATTATGGAGAAGGATATATGGATAACCTCACCAAAAGAGTCATAGAAGGTTTTTACCGAAAAGAATATGAACCATCCATTTTGGTATATGAGCATTATCGAAAGCTCATCTATTTTTCCTTGTCCACGTTGATCGACAACAAAGAAGACCTTAACGACGTCTATTTGGAAGTATTCACGCGCTTATTTAAAAATCAGCCCGAATTCCCTGAAGACGGAGTCGGGATCGCTTCGTATTTGGTTAAAAGCGCTAAAAGCATCGCTTTGAACATGAAAAAGGAAAACTCCAAATACGAATCGATACACGAAGAACCTTCTTCTTTGGATTCCCTCAACCTTATGTCCAAGTATCTTGTCCCGCCCTTAAATGAGACGGAGGGATACGTAGTCCTTTATAGGGCTGCCTTTGAATTGAGCTTCAAAGATATCTCTGAGCTGGTGAATATCCCAGAGACAAGCGTAAGGAGAATGTATAGGGACGGTCTTAGCAAACTCAGGAGGAAAAATCGCAATGGGAAAAAGAAAGATTAAGAAACTCATTTCGACGGATTTGGATAATTCCATGCCGCCCACCTCTTTTGATTACGTTATCGATGAAAGACGTTGCGAAAAAAGAATCACTCCTGGCAAGTTGGCTTTAACTGTAGCGATTTCGGCTAGCTCTCTAGTCGTTTTGCTTCCCGTCGTCGTCTTTTTGATGGCGGCGATTAGAGTCAGCGATACCCATAAGGAATTATCGAGAGAATATTCCTTAAGAGAACTCAAAGCCATAGAGGAAAGAACATTTAGAAGAGCCAATTCTTTCACTTACCCATCCGGGAGATACGAGAGCGTAGACGAAGAATACAAAGAGGCCGTCAACTCTTTTGCTTACCAGGTCTACAACGAGGCTTCTTTCGATAAGAACGGGTCTTTCGCCCCTCTAAGCACATACTTTAATCTTGATCTTTTATCGGAAGGAATTTCAGATGACGAGGTTTCATCCAATATGGATTCTTTGCTCGGCGCCTCGAAAGAAATAAGAGACGCCAATTTCAGAAAGGCGTTCTTAACGAACCGCAAAAAGGGAGGACCGCGAACCAGCCATATTGAAATGTATAATGGCGCGTTCATGGACGGAAAATTCGAATATGACGAATCCGTGCTGTCCAAATACACGTCCAAATATTGCGAAGCCTATTACGCGAATTTCTCTGATAGCAGGGACGTGGATAAGATTCTTAATTGGGCCAATTACAAAGCTTCTTCTAAAGCCGCTCGCTTCTCAAAGGAGGATTTGGGCCTAACTTTGGATTCCTCATTCTTGCTTATGAGCACTTTCGATTTCAGCGGCAAGTGGGGATTCGACAAAACCAAAACCAAAGAAGGCTCGTTCTTGGGATTAGATGGCGTAGAAACCAAAGCGATGTTCATGAACGAAGAATATTATGCTTCGGCATATGAATACGACGGATATTGGTCCTTTAAGGCCGATTTCTATGGCGGTTATTCAATCCAATTCCTGACGCCGAATAAAAGAGAAGATAACATCTATGAGCTGCTTAAGAACGATGGCAGGAACTTCTTGGTCGAAGACGAGGCAAAACGATATGTCCCCGAGTCGCACAAAAACTATCCTAACTCTAGATACGTTATCGAACTATCTCTTCCAAAATTCGAATCACAATCGACTTTTTCCATGACTGAGCCGCTTTCTAAATTGGGACTAGGAGAACTATATAGGAAAGAGAACGGCAACAAAGTCTTGTCTGGTTTATACAAAAACCCAGATAGCCTTGAATATGCCTATGCTCAAGAGACCAAGCAAAAGAACTATATCTTTTGGGACGAAGACGGGGCGACCGCGACTTCGATAACATTTAGTTTAGGCGCCGGTGCCGCAGCTTCCATGCCGAGTTCTAATGGGGTTTCCTTTAAATTAGATTCCCCATTTGTTTATGTGATTAGAGACTACAACAATTTGCCGGTATTTATGGG
>JAKSUL010000073.1 GCA_024409055.1 Bacilli bacterium | reverse complement strand
CAGTACAAAATATTGAATCTTTCCCTTGAAAAAGTGTAAATAACCGTGGAGTTTTCCCTTGAAAAAGTGTAAATAACCGTGGAGTTTTCCCTTGAAAAAGTGTATTTTATGTTTGGTGATGAATATGTTAAAAAGAAAAATAATGCAGATTTTGCTCGCATGGAAAAACGACAATAAGGGAAAAAGAAAAGCCCTTGTAATAAAAGGTTTAAGACAAATTGGTAAGACTTTTATTGTTAAGCAATTTGCCAAAGAGAATTACGAAAACTGCATTTACATCAACTTTAAGCAGAGTGATGATTTGAAAACAGTTTTCGACGAAAATCTTGACGTTAACAGAATATTGCTAGATCTATCTGCGAAGCTTCCTGACATTAAGCTTATTCCTTTCAAGACCTTGATTATTTTTGACGAAATTCAGGAATGTGCAAACGCCAGAGCGTCCATTAAGTTTTTTGTCGAAGACGGTAGATACGATGTAATCGCGACTGGGTCTTTGCTCGGAATCCGGGGATATAACAAGAAAAAAGGAAAAGGGGTTCCTACTGGATCGGAGCATATTGTGTATATGTATCCATTGGATTTCGAAGAGTTTTTATGGGCAAAAGGAATCTCTTCGACAGTGATGGATCACGTTAATGATTGTTACAAAAATAAAACTCCGGTCTCAAAAGCCGTTCACGAAGCCTTATTAAGATATTTCAAAGAATATATATGCGTTGGAGGAATGCCTGAGGCGGTCAAAACGTTTTTGAACACCGGCGATATGAATCAGGTATATCAAGAGCAAAGAGACATCTTAGAGGAATATAAAGATGATTTCGGCAAGCATTTGGATGAGAACGAAAACGAGGAAATCGATGAATTGCTTCTTGCAAGAATTCAAGAAGTATTCGACTCCATCCCCAGCCAATTAGCTAAAGAAAACAAAAAATTTCAATTTTCAAAAATTAAGGCGCAAGGAAGAAGTGCTGACTATAGGGAAGCCATTCAATGGCTAGTTGATGCAGGAATGGTGTCTCAGTGCTTTAATTTGTCAAACTTGGAAGCCCCCCTTGAAGGAAATAAAATAGACAACATTTTCAAGTTGTATGCCCGAGACAGTGGGTTGTTTATTGCCATGTTAGAAAAAGGCACTGCGGGAGAAATTTTGTCCGGGAATCTAGGGGTATATAAAGGGGCCGTTTTCGAAAACATCGTCGCGGATTCGTTCTCCAAAACGGAGAAAAAACTATATTACTTCCACAAAGATTCAGGATTGGAAATTGATTTCATTACAAAGGTTGATGGAGAAGTGTGCCTTATTGAAGTGAAGTCGACGACTGGAAAAACTAAATCGGCAAATGAAATCCTCAAAAACTTCGATAAGTATAAAGTGAATAAATGCATCAAATTAGGGGAATATAATGTAGGCGAACAAAATAATATATTGACCCTGCCTTACTACATGGCCTATCTATTGCAATAATGTCTGCTTTATAAAAAAACGAATGTTAACATTTCGTAAAATAAATAGCGGGACAAAATAAAAAGCCTCATCGATTAAACGACGAGGCTAACTCTCTATTAGTTTTCCTCAACAAATAAATCGTCAAGATCTTTGATGAGGGCGTCTAACTCGTGAAGGCCAGATATCCTGGCGCCCGAAGCCTGGGCGTGTCCTCCGCCATGCCATTTGGCGGCAATACCGGAGATGTCCTTTTTCTTCGAACGGATGCTGACCCACCAAGTCGGCTCTTTGGCGGCGACGTCTTCGCTGAAGGAGCACCAGACGTTGATGCCGCGGATGTTGGAGAAGAGGTTTATGTTCTCTTTTCCAAGTTCCGAAGTGATATTGAGCTTCTTTTGGGTCTCGTCGCTCATAACGTAATAAGCGACGCCGTGCTCGGAGAGCTTGAAACTATTCAAGATGTAGGCTGTGACGTAGAGGTTATTGATCCCCTTCTCGTACATCACCTGGTAAATCTCGTTGATGTTGATTCCGGTCTTGATGAGCTCTTCGGCAACCGCGAATGTGTGCTGGTTGGTCGAGGAATACATGAAGCGTCCGGAGTCGCCGACGATGCCTGTGTATAACCATTTGGCGGCTTCTTTGCTTAAGGTCGTGCCTTTCCAATTGAGGATGACGTCTGCGACGAGCTCAGAAGCGGCGGAGATGTCAAGGTCGACAAGCGCACACTTTTTGGTAATTTCGGCGCGGCAGGGGTGGTGGTCGATTTTGACGATGTATTTGGCGTTTTTATACCTTGGGTCGGCGATGCGGTGGTGGTCGCCGACGTCTAAGACGATGGCAAGGAAATTCCTGTCTTTGAAGAACTCGTTTGAGAGCTCTTCCATCTCAGGGTAGATGCGTCCGGTGAAAGAGACGTGGTTGTCTCCGACAACGTGGACCTCTTTATTCGGGAAATTATCCTTGATGAATTGGGCTAAACCGAGTTGAGACCCGAAGGCATCGAAATCCGGCTTGATGTGACGGAAAATGACGATGCGGTCGTATCTTTTTATCGCACGATAGATTTTGCGGTAAGTATCGATGCGAGCTTTGCCGTAATCGACGATGACTTGGTTTAGTCTATTGCTCATAAAGTTCCCTCTAAGAACTTGACACAGTCTCTGGCGATCATGACCTCTTCGTCGGTCGGGATGACGGCGACGAGGATCTTGGATTTTTCGGTGCTCAAGACGACTTCCTGATGGTTCTTTTCGACGTTGACTTTGTAGTCGATATCGAGGCCGAGAGCTTCTTCGACATCCTTGAGGATGAGTTCGCGGAGGAAAGCGGAGTTTTCACCGATTCCAGCGGAGTAGATGAGCATAGCGGCTCCGCCGCGGCGGACGGAGTATTTGCCGATGTAGTCCGCGACGCGGCGTGCGCAGCGCTTGCAAGCGATGATGGAACGCTCGTCTCCTTTATTGGCGGCTTCTTCGACGTCGCGGGAGTCGTTGCTGACTCCAGAGACACCGAGGAGACCGGACTTCTTGTTGAGGATGTCATAGACTTCTTCAGAGGTCTTGCCGGTGCAGGAAACAAGGTAGTTGCAGACGGATGGGTCGATATCGCCGGAACGGGTTCCCATCATGACTCCGCCAAGAGGGGTGAGACCCATGGAAGTGGCGACGCATTTGCCATCGCGGACAGCGGCCAAGGAAGCGCCGGAGCCGACGTGGCAGGTGATGATCCTGGTGTTCTTTTTGCCGCCAAGATATTCAGCGATAGCCTTATCGGCTAAGTAGTTGTGGGAGGTACCGTGGGCTCCATACCTACGGCAGGCGAATTTTTCACTCATTTCGTAGGGGATCGGGAAAAGGTAATCTTCCGGTTCCATGGTCTGGTGGAAGGCGGTGTCGAAGACGGCGATGGCCGGGCAATTCGGAAGGGCGTCTTTGAAGGCGTGGAAGCCAGTGAGGTGGGCCGGGGCGTGGAGAGGATCAAGAGGGATCAATTCGGCGATCTTGTCCTCGGTGTATTGCTGATTGAAGTCAGCGGATTTGCTGAAGTATTTGCCACCCTGAACAACGCGGTGTCCTAAGCATTTGATTTCGTCCAATGTTTTGACGATGCCGTATTTGAGAAGGGCTTCGATGGTGAGCTCGACGGCTCTGCTGTGGTCGAGGATAGGAAGAACTTCTTTGACTTCCTGTCCGTTGAATTTGATTTTGAAGATTCCGTCTTCGTGGCCGATTCTTTCGGCTAAGCCAGAGCAAATGACTTTTTCCTCTGGCATTTCGAACAATTTGTATTTGAGCGATGAGCTACCGGCGTTGACCGCCATGACTTTATACATATGGTTTTCTCCTTGTTTTTTGTCGAGGTGATTTTACCCTTGCACGCTCGCGTCTTCAACAATGTTGATGTTTTTGTTTGTTTGCGTATGTGTGCGCATTTGTCTATAATGCGTGCAGTATGGCGTACGGTATCTTATCAAGCTTTCTCCTCGGACATTCCATCGATGCCTACAAGTATTTTGGGGCTCATTTCGGGGAAAAAGACTTTGGCTACGATATCGAAGTGACGCCGAAGAACTCCAAACCGTATAAACGCCACATCAAAAAGATGGTCAAAGGCGTTTATTTTCGTCTATATGCCCCGATGGCAAACGATGTCTCGGTCATAGGGGAGTGGAACGGCTGGAACCCCGGCGCCGATAAGATGCAAAAAATCGACGATTCCGGTGTCTATGAGACTTTCGTCGGCGGATTAACCGATTATCAAACCTATAAATATCATTTCATAAACGCCAAAGGCGAATATGTTGATAAGGCCGATCCGTTCGCCTTTTATAGCGAGTATAGACCCGCCTCATGCTCAAGGCTTTTCGATATCGAGGGTTTCCCTTGGGGCGATAAAGACTATCTAAAGCAAAGGACCCGCAACTTCGATAAGCCGATGTCTATTTACGAACTTCATATCGGTTCATGGAAGGGGCAAGTCGGCGGGCGATATCCTTCTTATGAAGAAGTCGCGGACTATCTAATCCCTTATTTAAAAGAAATGGGGTATACCCACTGCGAGATAATGCCGATAACCCAATATCCATTCGATGGGTCGTGGGGGTACCAAGCGACCGGCTTCTTCTCGGTCGATTCTAGATACGGCAACCCCAAGCAGCTCATGAGCTTCGTGAACCGTCTTCATCGAGCGGGCTTAGGAGTCATTCTTGATTTTGCTCCCGTCCACTTCGCCACAGACGGCTTTGCCCTCCGTCATTTTGACGGAACTTGCCTATATGAATATTCTGGCGAGCACGAAATATCGCCATGGGGCAGCGCGCAATTCGATTTAGGAAAAGATCCGGTTAGGTCCTTCCTCATGTCGGCGATGAACTATTTCCTCGATTATTTCCATTTTGACGGAATCCGCGTCGATGCGGTCAGCAACATCGTCTATTGGGATGGGAACAAGGATAAAGGCGAAAATACCGGCGCCACCGAATTCATAAGACGTTTAAACGGCAAGATCCATTACGCCCATCCAAACGTCATGATGATCGCCGAGGATAGCACCGATTTCCAAAA
>JAKSUL010000072.1 GCA_024409055.1 Bacilli bacterium | reverse complement strand
GGTAGTACCGTAAATGATGGCGAAGTTGGCGGCTTTGGCCCTTCTTCTTTGTTCGAAAGTAGGAGTTTCGACATTAAAGATGCGCTTCGCAGTTTCGCTATGGACGTCGTGTCCTTCGTTAAAGACGGTTATATAAGTCTCGTCTTGGCTTAAAGCGGCCAAAATTCGAAGCTCGATTTGGCTATAGTCAAGAGAAAGGATATGGTGACCTTCTTCCTTATAGAAGAAAGCTTTTCTTATCATCCTTCCTTCCTCGTCTCTTGCGGATATGTTCTGCAAGTTGGGGTTGGAAGAGGAAAGCCTGCCGGTTGTGGTCTGAGCTTGGTTGAAGGTGGTGTGGATCTTGCCGTCCCCTTTAACGTGTGGGGCAAGTCCATCGATATAAGTTCCAACTAGTTTGCTGTATTTGCGGAACTCCAATATCTTTCCGACTATCGGGTGCTTGTCCTTTAAGCCGTTTAACACTTCGACGGAAGTGGAAAGATTCTTTGATTCGGCTAACTGCATCTTGTTGAACAAAAGCTCTCCGACTTGCTTAGGGGAGGCGATATTGAATTTGGTGCCCGCTAAAGCGTATATCTCTTCTTCGAGGGTCTTAAGTTTGGTTCTGAAACCTTCGCCGATTTGATTAAGCGTGTCGACGTCAAGCGGGAAGCCTTCGATTTCCATATCGGCCAAAACCATGGATAAAGGCATTTCGATCTCTTCGTATAGTTTCCAGGCATCAAGCGACTTCATGGATAATGTCGCTTTTTCTTTTAGCGACATAGCAAAGTAGGCCATTTTGCCAATTCGTTTTGGGCAAGAAGCGGAAAGAAGAGTGGGGGTCTCGTCAGTTGAGATATCGACCCCAAAGCTCGAGTAGACCATGTTGGCGTTATTAGCCAAGGAAGAATCGAGGAGATAAGCGGATAAAAGGATATCGAAATCGATTCCGTTGATCTCAATCCCCATTTTGCTTAGGGCTACCTTGATCATCTTCCCGTCAAACACGCACTTTTTGACGGCTGGGTCTTTTAACAATATTCTCGCTTGCTTATCTTCGAGTAAAGAAGTAGCGGTTAAGTAAACAGTTTTATCGCCATTTGTAAAGGCGATGCCTTCGACCGGGGAATCTTGGTAAGAATCCTCATCGATATCAAGAGCGATGCCGATCTCTCCGTTAACTTCGAAATCACCTAAAGAAGGTAGAACCTCGACTTCGATTTCTTTTTGGGCGGTTTCGCCTTTTTTCAAGGTGACAGGCAACCTGGTGATGAACTGCTTTAATTCGTATTTGGCGGCGAATTCAGAGATTGACGCAAAGTCGTATCCCTTGTATTCGAGGTCTTCCATGTTGAAGGGGAGGTCAACGTCGGTTTTGATGGTAGCTAGTTTGTAGCACTGTCTTCCTAACTCGGCGCCTTCTCTGATCTTTTCGCCCATTTTGCTCGTCATTGTTTGGGCGGCTTCTACGATAGCCTCGAAAGATCCGTATTGTTGGATGAGCTTAACCGCAGTCTTGTCACCGATTCCAGGAATGCCTGGAAGGTTATCGGACGTATCTCCCATTAGCCCTTTGTAATCGATGATTTGCTTAGGCGAGAAACCCCATTTCTCCGGCATGGTGACAGTGTTCATGACTTCCATGTTGGACATACCGGTCTTGAGCAAAGAGACGGTGATGTTTTCATCGATTAGTTGGAGGTAATCTTTATCGCTTGTATAGACGATTACTTCGTATCCGGCTTTTCCCGCCATTTTGGCCACGGTTCCGCAGATGTCGTCGGCTTCGATTCCGGGCTGCTCGAAATTAACGATGTTAAGGGCCTTCAAAAGCTCCCTAGAAATCGGGAACTGCTTTATTAGTTCCGGAGGGCAGGGTTTCCTGTTGGCTTTATATTGTTCGAATTCTTGTTTTCTGAACGTTTCTTTGTCAGAGTCGAATCCAACGAAGATAGATTCTCCGCCTTTAAAAGACTGGAGGACCTTGGTGAGCATATTTGCAAAAGCAAAAATCGCGTTGGTCGGAACTCCTTCTTTGGTCCTCATGATGGAGGCTGAATCGCCATAAGCGGTGGCGTAGTAGGCTCTAAACAGCAACGAATTGCCGTCTATTACGTATATCTTTTTCTTATTTTCCATATCAGTTCTCCAATGAGATTATTTCTTCGGCTAAATAGGCGTCTTCTCGCCTATTGTCTTTGCGGCATTTGACTTCGACGACCGTATCGCTTTGCAAGGCTTTGAAGCATTTGTTGTAAACTTCGTCAAAGACGACGAATTCGGCTTCAGATGTGTCGTCATATAAGGCCAAGAAGCACATCCTGGTTCCTTTTTTGGTGTTAATCACACGGGTCGATTTGATGACGCCGACGCAGGAAACGAGGCCGTTAATCGAAGGGAGCTCCCCTAAACGCATGAGCTTAACGCCGGTCGCGACTTCTCTTCTTTGAATCGCTTCTTTGTGGAGGGATAACGGGGATCCTGAGATCATGATTCCCAAAGCTTCATACTCAGCGACAAGATTTTCCCTGCGATTATCTTCACTTTTTGCCATGGCAGGCTTTGGGATTTCGAAGTTAAGCAGCATTTGCTGCCCATCTTCACCAAACAGCATTTCGGCGTAGCTATTGGCCAATCCGGCGCTTAACCTGAGTTCGCAACGATTTGGCCACAATGAATCGAGGGCGCCGGCATCGACGAGCCTTACAAGGCTTTGGGTATTGAGCCCATATTTCTTCATTCTCGAAGCGAAATCGAAAATATCGGCGAATTTGCCGTTCCTATTTCTTTCTTCGACAATATCGTAACTAAAGGCGTTTCCGATTCCTTTTATCGCTGATAACGGATAGATGATTTTGTCGCCATCCACGCTATAAAGGACATCGGCTTTATTAACGTCTGGTAGAGCCAATTTCAATCCGCTTTTCTTGAGTTCGGAGATATAGGAAGCGAAGTTGGCGTCTCCTGAGCAGAAATCCAAAATAGCGGCATAGAATTCATTGGGGTAGCGTTTTTTCAAATACGCCATCTGGCAAGTTAAAACGGCATACGCCAAAGCGTGAGCCTGGTTGAAACCATAATCGGCGAATCTATAGATCAAGGCATAGACTTCTTCAGACACTTTTTTGCTATGGCCGTTTTTTAGGCAGCCGGCGATGAACTTATCCTTTAAAGCCGCCAATTTAGCTGCGTCTTTTTTTGAGATGGCGCGTCTAAATAAATCAGCTTCTCCCATGGAAAAACCGGCCATGACGGAAACGATCTTCATGACTTGTTCTTGGTAGACGATAACGCCGTAAGTAGGGGACAAAATATCTTCCAAGGCGGGATCTAAATAAGTAATTTTTTCAACGCCTTTTTTCCTGGCGGCGAAAGTGGGGATGTTGGCCATTGGGCCTGGACGATACAAAGCCAAAATTGCGACAACATCCTCAAAGGAGGTTGGTTTCACGGTTTCGATGGTGCGCCTGATTCCGCTGCTTTCGAGCTGGAATAAGCCCATCGTTTTGCCGCTGGCAATCAACTCGATCGCCTCTTTATCTTCCCAAGGGATTTGGCGAGGCTTCATCTCCACGCCGTGATTAAGTTTTATCAAGCGGAGGCATTCATCGACGGTTGAGAGGTTCCTTAAGCCCAAAACGTCCATCTTCAAGAAGCCTTGCTCTTCTAGATAAGGCGCTTCGTAAGAAACCACGTATCCTAAGCCTTCTTGTTCGATTACTGGGATTGATTGCTCCAATGGGGTGTCGTTTATCACGATGCCGGCCGCGTGAAGCCCGCTTTGACGGGGCAATCCTTCGATTTTTGCCGCTAGCGAAACAATTTCTAAATAGAAAGGGTCGCTATCTACCAATTGCTTAAATTGAGGATTTGTTTTGTAGTTTTGTCTTAAAGACAAAAATGGGTTGACGATTGTTTTGGCGATGAGATCGATGACACGTCCTTCGTATTGATAGACCCTTCCGACATCGCGCAAAGACTGCTTGGCTCCAATCGTCTGCATCGTCATGATGTGGGCAACTTTGTCTTTGCCGTATTTTTGGATTAGGTATTCGATGACTTGGTCACGTTTGATGTCGGCGAAGTCGACGTCGATATCAGGCATCGATTTTCTTTCTGGATTGAGGAAGCGTTCAAAAACAAGGTCGTATTTCAAAGGGTCGCTGACAATTATTCCAAGTGAATACGACACAAGTGAGGCTGCACCTGATCCACGGCCTGGGCCAACGGAGATATTATGTTCCAAAGCCCATGAGACATAGTCGCTGACCAAAAGGAAATAATCGCTGTAACCCATCTTTTCAATGATGTTCAGCTCGTAATCTAACCTGTTTTTGTATTTTTCGTTAAAGCCAGGGTTTTTCTTTTCTAAGCCTTCATACGCCATTTTTCGGAGGTATTCCCCGGAAGTTAATCCAAAAGGATTGGGGTAATGAAGCAATCCGCCTCTTTTTTGAACTAAATCAACGTGGCAATTCGAAGCTAGATTCACGCTTTCTTCGATTTCACTAGATGTGAAGTAGCTTTCAATCGTTTCTTCGTCTAAGAAATGATTGGGTCCCTTTGATTTTTTGATGCTGATGTTTTGATCGTTTTGGATGGCTCTTACGATGTCCAAAACTATCGCGTCGTCTTCCTTTTCGTAGATATAGTGGGGGAAGGCGAGCAAACGATAGGGATAATGGCTTGCAAAGGAACGAAGGAAATCCCTAAAACCAGGATCGGTCGGAATATAAGGGACTCCTAAATAAAAGTCCTCTAAATCCTTTGAGAACTTGAAAAGCCAATCGGCGGTTCCTTTTTGGCCTGATTTATAAAATTCGTATATCGGCGAATGGTCCGCGCTTAAAACGATGGATAGCCCTTTTTGGTGTTCCTTAATAGTGGAAGTCGTTATTTTCTTTTGGCTATTCAAAAGATTGAGGAGAACTAGATTTCGATAACCATCTTCGTTTTTGGCGTAAAGCGAATACAAAACTCCCTCGACCTCAACGTCCATTCCGTAAACCGGAAGGATGTTTGAACCTTCCAAGACGTGATAAAGCTCCGGGAATCCCGATAGAGCCCCATAGTCGCTTAAAGCGACATATGAATGGCCGTATTTCTTGCATAAAGACGCGATTCGGGGGACCGAAAGGCCGCTTCTTAAGAAGGAGTAGCCGCTATAAACGTGAAGTGGAACGAGTCTCATCGATAATGATTATAACCTAAAAGAAGGCATAAGAGATTCATCTCTTCGAAAGACTTTAATACACGCGAGGATTTTCTTCCTTGTTTCCGCTTCGTTATCTATGTGCGGAAAGGCT
>JAKSUL010000071.1 GCA_024409055.1 Bacilli bacterium | reverse complement strand
GATTCTTTATGGAAATTAAGACTTACGACAATAAACGTTTTGATAATTACGATATGGGCGGCCTTGACCGCTCCGTGGTTAAGGGGCAATTCGAAAACGGATGTGCCGACCCTTACATCATGCGTTACAACGGCATGTTCTATCTTTACATCACAACCAGCGGACTCACCAATTTCGGTTTAAGAGCTTGGAAGAGCAAAGACTTACTCCATTGGAAGAAGTGCACCGGAAAAGGATGCAAAGAGGGCTATGTCGTCAAGGAATACGATGACGGTGGACGTTTCACCCGCAACGCCTATGCGCCGGAAGTCTATTACTATAACGGAAAGTTCTATCTTATCATCTCTCCTGGGGAAGCCGCCGTTTCTCCGACCAGAGGACACCGTATTCTCGTTTCGAATTCTCCAGAAGGACCTTTCGAAAAATACACCGATCAGATTGACTTGAAGATCGACGGAACCGTGCTCATCGATGACGATGAGACCGTCTATTTCGCTCACGCAACTCCAAAAGGAATTACGATCCACCATATCGAAGATATGAAGGCTCTCACCGCTGGTGCGATTATCCCCGCCAGTGATGGAACTGGCGCTTGGACCGAAGGACCTGGCCTTTGCAAGATTCGTGGTTGGTATTACCTCACCTACACCGGATGCCATTATCAGACTCCGGGATATCAGGTTCTTTATGCCGTCACTGATAAACTCGATCCGAAAAACGACACCACGGTTGCCAATTCTTTCATCCGCGGCGCCAATAACCCAATCCTTCTTAACTGTGATAAAGAAGAAGGACACGTTGGCTTAGGACACTCGATCAACTTCTTAGGACCCGACCTTGATTCAACCTATATCTGCTACCACAACTTGGATCACCTTTTCGCGGACGGCATGACGCACCGTTCCTTCAACATCGACCGTCTTCTTGCTAGCGAAGGTTATATGACCGGTACTTCAAACATCACCGGATCTATCTATCCGAAGTGGCCGTTCTTCCAGTCCTATTCCTTGAAGGAAGGATTCGAAGAAAAAGGAAATCTTTACTTGTCTAGTGAATCCAGCAAAAAACGCTTCACCGCTGAATATAATGTCAAACGCGGCGAGGGAACCGTCATGCTTTTCTCTTACAAAGACGAGAATAATTACGGATTCTTGAAAGCCGATTATCGTGGTCATTCCCTTATCTTGGGAGAAAAGAAAAACGGCGTTGAAAAAGTCTTAGCGACCGGCGCCCTCAAATTAACCTACTCTTACAAGGATAACCAAACCTTCCGCCTTGCCTATGACGGAACGATGAATGTCTATTTCAACAACATGCTTAAGATTACGTTGAAATATGACTTCAATGAAGGAAAGATCGGTTACTTATTCACCAAGAGCAAAGCCATCATCGGCTATAGCGCGATTTCTGACGAAGCCAACGGTAGCTCTGACCGCAACGAGATCAAACAGGCTTTAGGAGATGTTCCGGCTTGCTTATATCAAATCGATGGCGGAACCACTTCCCTCAGTGAAGGAAGCGGTGCCCGTAAAGTTGGAGGAGTCGGTGAATTTAACTATACGACCGAGCTCTATTTCGCCAAAAAAGGCGATGTTGCCTCTTATCCTATCAATGTCAAAGACACTGATTTATATGGCATCAATCTAACTTTGAATAAAAAAGCTCTCGGCGAGAAAGTGGTGGTTGCCATCGACGGCAAAGAATATGTCCTTTCTCTTCCGAAACCATTTGAAGTTGAAGAAGACGTCGTCCGCGTTCTCGTGAAAGTCGGCATGATCGAAAAAGGCGTTCATAACGTCGAAATCAAAGCCCCGTATGACGGATTTTCGATTGTTTCCTTCTCCTTTGCCAAGATGGTTGAGGAAGAAACCTTCAAGAACGATCTTAAGAAAAATGCTGATGGAATCACCTTCCGTCGTGAAGGATATTTCTTCAACGAAGACCAAGAGGAGCTCCACGTTTCTGGAAAGCGTGCCTTCGCCTCATTCACTTCTCGTAGGGTAAAAGACTTCGAGTTGAATTTGGATTTGAAGATTACCGATTCCGACACGAAGGCCCCGATTGGCGTTATCTTCCGTCAGAATCATTACGCTCCGCATGAAGTCCCTGGACAGAACTTCATCGACTTCAACACCCACATCCAAGGCTATTTCTTGGAAATGGGAAAAGACTCTGTTTCTCTTTGGCGTTACAACTTCGGCAATACAAAGTCATATTTGATTAAGGAAGTCGCCTCCCCGAGAAAGCTTAACGTCCTCTATCATTTACGCATTGTCGCCATCGACAACACTTTTGAGATCTATATTGATAATGAACTTATCATGAAAGTCTCCGTCGCCGTCGCTTTCACCCATGGCGCGGTCGGACTATATTCGATTTACGGATCTGGTTCATATAAAAACATTGATTTCAAAACACTGGGGTAATTAGAATTTTCCCATGTGGTGGAAGAAGCTTCTTTACGCTATCGGGGCTCTAATTATTGGAGCCGGCACAACCGCTATCGTGATGACGGCTTCTTTTCATTCTACCTTCGCCGAAATTGCGGAAAACGCCGTTAAGAACAAAGATTACGATCTTTCCCAATCTTTTTATTACTACGTTTCTTCCAAGAACTCCGATCGTTTCTTAACGAAAAACTTTGAAGATGGAGTGCACTTGGAAGTTCAACCAATAATTACCAAGCAGCCTCATTATTCGTATAGCGACTACGAACAGAAAATGGTCGTGGATTACGAAACCATTGAAGAGGGGATTGGCTTCTCTTTATTCCACCTCCCCAAAACTTTCGATCTATCTTCTAATGGCAAAAACGCAGGGATAACCATTGTCTTCGACAATTCGAACTCCGTCACGTTACCGTTCAATAACGAGGGAGTTGAGAAAGGGTCAATCAATTACAACATCAATTTCACCGAATATTCGAAAGCCTATTCGTTTATGCCAAACTCTATAGTTCGTAGCGACTATATCGCCTCTTCTTTAGATGAGAACGCCAAGATAACTAAGATTGATATCCATGATGATAAGGGGGTTGTCCAATATGCCCACACATTCGTGGAGACCTATCCTCATTTATCGGAAAAACTTCATTCGATATTCGGCGAAACGCTTGATAAGTTCAACGAAGAGTCCCGTTCTTATTACGAACACATAAACGTCCAAACGTTAGAAAGAAAGCAAGCGCTGGAACGTAAAATCAAAGAGCTGGTTGAAACCAACAAGAGTAAGATCATTCCGATGCAAAGCGAAACCATCGTTCTTCAAAGCGATAAGATGGTCATCGCCGTTTCACTTACCATCGCTATTTATGTTACGGTCGCGATAATATTCGGTAACTTCCTCTTCTCGTTCTCGAAGCGCAAAGGAATATATAAGAATATTCCAAAGAAAGACGGAAACCATTTATCCATCAAATAAAGCCGAAAGAAAAACGCCCGTTGATAGCGGGCGTTTTCGTTAACTGGATTATTCGCTGATGATCGAGCAATCGGTGACGACGCCACCGGTGTTGGAATCGTAGACGTAGGTCTTCGAGCCAGAGGTCGATCCGGTCGGGAGATCGGAAACGGCCACATCGTTGACTGTAGCGGTTCCCAAGACTTTGCACCCGGAGATGATTCCGCGGTTGATGCCGGCGATGGAACCACCGGATCCTCCGTAGGTAACGTTGCCGTACTGGGTGCAGTTGGTGACTTTGCTGCAGGCTGTCTTGGAGGAGGCTCCTGGAGCGGTGGAGATACGGATCAATCCGACGAATCCACCGACGTAGTTACCGAGAGAATAGACATCTCCACGGTTGACGCAATCAGTGATTTCGAAGTAAGCGCCATCGAGGTTGAGACCGAGGAATCCTCCGCAGCCATTGACGCCAGCCTTAGCTCCGATACGACTGATGGCACCTTGGTTGACGGTGTTGGAAATATAGAGTTGGGTAGTGGCGACGGCTTGCCATCCGACAATGCCACCGATGCCTTCTACGGTACCATTTACGACTCCGGCGTTGTTTCCACCTGTGATCGTGACTTTTCCTCCGGTGAGTCTTCCGACTAATCCGCCAATGGAGCTGACTCCTTTGATGGTACCGGTGTTTGTGCAATTAGTGATGACAGTGTTTCCGGAATAGTTATTTCCGATCAATCCGCCAACGGATCCGCCGGCAGCATTGACACTAGCGGCATTAGAGCAATTTGTGATGGTGGCACCATTGACGGCGACACCAATGAGGCCTCCGTTTTCCTGAGAACCGTTAACGGTTCCGGAGAGGACGTTGACGTTTTCCAAAGTAACTCTTTCGGCACGTCCGACGATGATGGCGGACCTTTGAGCGGTGGAGGCGACTTCGCTGGTTGAAGCAATATCGAAGTCAGCGACATCGAGATTCTTGATGGTAGCGTCGATCGCGTTTCCGAATAAAGCGGTGCAACCGGCTTCGCGAGTGATCTTTAGTCCGGTGATGCTGTGTCCGTCTCCGTCGAAGTTTCCTTTGAAGATAGAAGTGCTGGCATTGAGGCCGATCGGAGATTTCCATTCATTGGTGAGGGTAACGTCGGCGATCATCTTGAAGTAAACGCCTTCCCATTTGACTGGGTTATCAGCATTGCCCCTGGCGGTGATGTCATGGAGGGCAACGAGGTCTCTTTCGTTACGAATGGTATATGGATTTTCTTCGCTGTTGACGAAGGTTGGGTCGTCTTTTTGGCTGGTATAGACGGTCGAAGGATCGATTTCTTCGCCGTGCTCGTCGTAGCACTTGCCACAACGACTGCATTCTTCGTGCTCGATTCCGCCGGAAGCGAATGAAGGTTCGGCGGCATCGACGTGGACCATGCTGTGGCCGAGGGCCTCGCCTTGGGTAAATGTTTCTGACGACAATGTGTCGCAAACGCTGCAGATTTGATAATAGGTAGCGGCGTGTTCGCAGTCAGCTTTGGAAAGCAAGTTGATCGGGTTTCCCTTTTCGTCGAGTTCTTCGGCGACTTCAGAAACGAAATTGTGGCCGAAGTTTGTCGAGACGAAGGTTAGTTCCATATCGTCGCTTGATTTTCCGCAAGTGCAGGACAAGAAATAGGTTGCCCCTTCCGTGCACGACCCCTCGAAGAGGAGATAATCATCGCTTTCGACCATTTGGTCGTAGATGTGTTCTGTTCTCTTTGGGATAGCTTCGGTTTTGGTCCCGTCGCATTTTGTGCAGGTATACTCCTTGACGCCATCAGTTGTGTGCGTTTCGGGAACAATAACTTTTCCTTCATTCCAAGTGTGGCTTTCCGTTTTTGTTTCGCCACACACGGAACACGTATGAGTGTGCGTGTCCGTTCCTTCTACTGGAGTCCATTTGCTGTAGGAGTGGTCATCCAATTCTCCGTACTCGGTCGAGCAAACTTCGCAAACCGCGCGAGAGGTACAGGTCGAAGTTCCGCCGTGGTGGTTTTCCCTGTCCCCTTCTTCTCCGCAGATGGTGCAGACGTGGTAATGCTCATTGCCTGCAACGATCCAGTCCCCGTACTGATGCACGTGGGTTTCGCTTGGTTCCGCACTGCTTGCGGGGCGAGAAGGATCTGCTGTTGTTTGGGAGCTACCGTTGTTTGAACAGCCAACCAAAAATAGCGATGCCCCAAAAAGCAAAAGAGATTTCTTTTCTTTTTTCATATGTATTGATGTCTAACCTAAGTTAGATACCTCCACGAACATTATATTCAATGGAGGTGTGCTTACAAGAAAAGTTTGAAAGTATTTTTATTTATCTTTTTAAAAAGAAAGGGCTTTTTTGATAGTCCAGATTTTTGCTGGTATAAATCTTGTTTTGCCCAAGAAAATAGCGAATGAATATATTCAAATGCGAAAATTCATCAAAAATTAATCTTTTTTTAACGCAGTTTTTGAAC
>JAKSUL010000070.1 GCA_024409055.1 Bacilli bacterium | reverse complement strand
AAAAAGTCATTTACGTCTCTTTGCCATTAATGTGTGCCTCGTTATTGGTCGGATGCGGTCAAAAAAGCTATACGGTCACCTGGGTGAATTATGATGGTACAACTTTAGAAATCGATAATGCCAATTACGGAGAAATGCCTTCATATGATGGAGCAACTCCTACCAGGGTCAGGGATTGCTCGTATATCTACACTTTTAATGGTTGGTCGCCGAATATCGTAGCCGTTACCAATGACCAAATTTATGTTGCGACCTACGCAGGCCAAAAGGATTTAATTAATTTTTCGATTACATACGAATTGAATGGTGGAGAGAATTCCCCGTTAAATCCATCGACATACACGATTGAAGATTCAATCGTTTTCGAGAATCCAACTAAGAACGGTTATTCGTTTTTGGGGTGGTTTGATGAAAACAATGCAAAGGTTGAATCCATCGAAAGTGGATCTGCCGGCAATGTGCATTTAGAGGCAAAATGGCAATTAAATAAATACGGCCTTTCAATAAGCAGCAATGATAGTTCCAAAGGCACCGTGACTATTTTGAGCGGTGAAGGATATTCGTTTGAACAAATAACGGTTTCCGCCAATCCTGCCGACGGTTCTGAATTCACCGGATGGTATCACGATGACGTTTTGGTCGATGAAAACCAAAAGTTCACATTCACAATGCCTACGAACGATTATTCCCTGGTTGCCCATTTCTACACGAATGAAGAGCTGAATGATAGATATGCTAGAAAACCTATTTTATCTAATGATAAAAAAAGCGTCGCGTTTGGTCTTTATCCTCAAAGAAACATTAATGACAAGACGATTGTTTCGGCTTTGAATTCAATGACCGCTCCAACCGTAAATGATTGGTATTGCTATAACGATGATTTCTATGCAAAAGCTACGGCCGAGCCATATTTCAACAACTTCACATTTGAAAATGGCGATTTAGTAGAAGAAGGAAAGACATATTGGTTTAAGTGCGAGCCCATTATTTGGAACGTTTTGAAAAATGAAAACGACGAGTATTTCCTTTTGTCGAATGATTTGCTTGATCGCCAAACCTTTTATCACAGTCAAGAAACAAGAGAAATCGAAGGAAAAACAATATACCCGAATAACTACGAATACAGCGATTTAAGACATTGGCTTAATAACGATTTTTATAATTCAGCTTTTGCTTTTGGAAGTGATTTGGTTTTAACGACCGAGGTTGATAACGTGTCTGGCGAACATGGCCCCTATACTTGTGAAAACACCTTCGACAAAGTCTTCGCGATGAGTTACCAAGACGCAATAAATGCAGATTATGGCTTCGAGACCGAATTTAAAACTAAATCAACGGCAAGAATAGGCAAGGTGACCGACTACGCCAAAGCAAAAGGGTCGTTCGCCAGCAGAACGGATGGCTATGTAAATAACGGATACTATTGGTTGCGTAGCCCTCATCAAGGGTATGGCAATCATGCTTGGGCGGTCGATCATGACGGAAGTTTATACGTCGGATATCGAGTAGATAATGCATTCGGCAGCGTTCGCCCGTGCATCAACATAAAAATAGGCGATGCGATAAATTGAAAGAATCTCCAAGGGGCAAAGTGTAATAATGTATAAAGCGTATTTGTTCGACTGCGGAAATGTTCTCATCGGTTTCTCGAGAGAACATCTTTTAGACGTCTATGTCGGCACCGATGAAAATGACCGCAAAATAGTGTCTGACGCCACGTTTGAAGATTGGGCCGTCCAGGACGAGTGGATGCCATCTCTTGAATATTATGAGATGGTCAAAAAGAAACTTCCGGAAAGACTGCATAAAGCCGCTTACAACATCATCATGCATTGGAAGGAAGAAACTTGGCCTATCAAAGGGATGGAGGAATTGATCGTAAAACTTAAAAAGGCCGGAAAGAAGTTGAACCTGATTTCTAATATGCCTGATAACGTGACCTATAATCATGACGATATTTCAGTTTTAAGGCATTTTGACGATTTGGTTTTCTCGTTTGAACTAAAAATGATTAAGCCGAACCCTGAGATATTTGAACACGTCTTGAATAAACATTCCTTGACCCCTTCTGAATGTTTGTTTATCGATGATAACGAAGACAATATCGAAACGGCTAAGAGGCTTGGGATAAACGCCTATCATTTCGATCAAGAGAAGGCCGATGATTTTATTGCTCTAGTTGAAAAAATAGAGTTCTAATCGCAATTTTTAACCTTTTCCAATTATTTCGTATCATTATTTGATGAGACCTTAAAGGTCTCTTTTTTCTTTCTTTTTCTTTGCTACTATTCAACCGTGAGACCTCTCGGAGCTTTTCAGTTTATGTCGACAATGAAAACAATTGGTGTGGATATCGGTGGATCGTCTATTAAAGGCGGTTTCTTTGTAAATGGCCACGTTCACAAAAGGTTCCGTTATTCCATAAAACAATGCAAGACCCAAGAGGAGATATTTTCTGTGCTCTTCAAAGTTATTGGGGCTTTGATGAAGAACGGCGTTTCTTATATCGGCATAATCTCGGCCGGTGACATCGATCCCGATAAAGGGGTCGTCACTAAATGCAATAACATCCCCGCTTGGAACGGAGCGAGGATTAAGGATAGGGTCGAGGAAAGATTCGGTGTTCCTGTATATGTCGAAAATGACGCGATCGGCGCGTTGATCGGCGAATGCTCGCGCCACAAAAGGCTTAGCAACATAACGATGATTATGTTTGGAACCGGAATAGGTGGCGCCAGTCTAATAAACGGGAAAATCGATAGAACGGATATGACCAAATGGGGCCATATGGAGCTTGTTCCGAACGGGAGGGAGTGCACCTGCGGCAAAAAAGGATGTGCTGAAGCGTATCTATCGGTAACGGCACTGAAGAGTTTTGCCAAAGATATGTATGGAGAATCGATCCTAACCAAGGAGATATTGGAACGATACAAAAAAGGGGACGAAATAGCGAAAACGATGTTCTCTCAATACGCTGTATTGCTAAATTTGTTCCTCAGAAGGATAGATGAGAAGATTCACCCTGAACTAATTGTGCTCGGTGGTGGTATTATGGAGTCGAAGGAAGTCTTCGAGAAATTAGTGGACTACCCAAAAAATAAATATTGCTTCAGTTCATTCGGCGGAGACGCCGGATTCTATGGGGCAAGCAAATTAGGAGAAAGAAGGATCTAACATGGAAATCAAAGGATTCAAAAATTCAAACATCGTCTTAACCGACAAAGTCATCAAGGGAAGCGTTGCTTCCGTCGATGGCAAATTTGCTATGAAAGAAGTGGAAGGCGCAGTCGAACTTCCGGAGAACTTATACATCGTTCCTGGATTTATCGATGAGCATATTCACGGATGCAATGGAAAAGACACCATGGACGCCACCCGCGAGGCTTTGGAGACAATGGCAAAAGCTCTTCCACAAGAAGGCGTTACCTCTTTCTGCCCGACCACGATGACCATGGGCGTTGATACCGTCATCAAAGCCTTGGAGAATGTTAGAGCCTTCATCGAGAGCGATTACGAAGGCGCGACCGCCATCGGCGTCCACCTCGAAGGGCCGTTCATTAACAAAACTTATAAAGGTGCTCAGCCGGAACAATTCATTATTCCCCTTGACCCGAAAGTCATGCAAAAGTTCGTCGAAGCTTCCGGCGACACCATTCTCATTGCGACCATCGCTTATGAAAACGACGGCGAGGCTTTGCTTAAATACTTAGTCGATAACGGCATCACTGCCTCGATCGGCCATAGCGATTGCAGCGCTGCCAAACTTAAGGAAGGATTCGAAAAGGGAATTTCTTCCGTCACCCATATGTTCAATGCCCAGAGCAAATTCAATCACCGTGAGCCCGGCATTGTCGGAGAAGCTTTGCTTCTTGATGGCTTGAAGACCGAGCTTATCGCCGACACGATCCACGTTTGCCCGGACGCTATCAAATTGCTATTCAAATGCAAAAAGAAAGAGGACATCGTTCTCATCACTGATAGCCTTGAAGGAAAGTTCTTGGCCCCTGGACAATATCAATTGGCCGGACAAAAGATCTTCATCTCCGCTACCGATCCTGTCGCCAGGCTCGAAAACGGAACAATCGCTGGTTCCATTCTCTCCCTCAATAAGGCTTTGAGGAACATTCATCAGATCGTTCCGGAATACACTCTTCCTGAGCTTATCAACCTTTGCACGATCAATCCGGCTAAGAACCTCCATATGGATGGCCTTATCGGCTCCATTGAAGAAGGAAAGGTTGCTGACTTTGTCATCATTGACAAGGACTTCAATGTCTATGCGACCTATGTCGCTGGCAAAGAGGCCTACCGCAAAGAAGGGTTCACCTTCTAACAAGAGGCTCTCATATGGACGTCGTCAAACTCGCTCCCGCCACGAAAGATTACATTTGGGGCGGAACAAAATTAAAGAAATGGGGCAAACTGGCTTCTAGCGACATCATCGCTGAATGCTGGGAACTTTCCTGCAACGGAGACGGCCCGTGTCTCATTGCTTCAGGAGAAAACAAAGGGAAGACTTTGGCGGAAATCGCCACGAAAGAAGACCTCGGCTCCAAATGCAATAGGTTCAAATTTTTCCCAGTTCTTATCAAATTGATCGACGCGGATGGAAATCTTTCCGTTCAAGTTCATCCAAGCGATGAATACGCCTTGAAGAACGAGAATCAATTTGGCAAAACCGAAATGTGGTATGTCATCGACGCCGAACCTGGTTGCGGTCTTTATATAGGATTCAACAAGAAAACATCCGCTGAAGAAGTGGAAAAACGACTCACCGATGGAACCATCATGGAAATCTTAAATTTCCAAGCTGTGAAGCCTGGCCAAGTTTATTTCATTCCGTCTGGAACGGTTCATGCAATCGGAAAGGGCGTTACCATTCTTGAGATTCAGCAAAATAGCACCTTGACCTATCGTTTATACGACTATGGACGCGTTGGAAAAGACGGAAAACCAAGAGAGCTTCATATTTCGAAGGCTTTAAAGGTTTTGGATTATGACGTTTATAATCCTCCGAAATTTGAGGCCCCTGTTATTGGGGAATGCGATTATTTTTCCGTCACTAAAAATGAAGTTAATGGAGAGAAAACTATCTACGCCCCCTCTGATTCTTTTGCTTCGTTCACATTTACGAACGTTTGCGGTGGAACCGTGAACGGCATGGAATATAAACAAGGCGACACTTTCTTTGTTCCTGCAGGCAAAAAAGCCACGGTCAAAGGGTCCGGCACCTATATAATGACAATTATCAAATAACGGAGAGAAACATGTATTTAATCGGTTGTGATATCGGCGGAACATCCATCAAATCCGCGATTGTCGACGAGAACGGAAAATTCATCAAACGCTTCTCATTTCCTGTCGATTACTCTTTGACTCAGGAAGAAATAATCGAAAAACTCGCCAACTCTATCAACGAAGCCATAAAAGATGCCGGTTTAACAAAAGACGATATTTCCGGAATCGGAATTGGATGCCCCGGATCTATTAATTCAATAACCGGAATTTGTGATTTCTCCAATAACCTCGATTGGCACAACCTCCCCGTCACAAAAATCATTGAGGAAAACACTGGGATAAAAGCCCGTATTGCTAACGACGCGAATGCCGCTTGCTTAGGCGAGATTAAATTCGGTGCGGCGAAAAACCTCACCCATATGATTCTTATTACTTTGGGAACCGGTGTTGGCGGTGGTGTTTATCTTGATGGTCACCTCTTTGAAGGAAACATGGCTAAGGGCGCTGAACTCGGCCATTCCGTCATAGTGGTTGACGGTAGACCTTGCAACTGTGGACGAAAAGGATGCTTGGAACGTTATGCTTCCGCGACGGCGCTTATTGCCGACACTAAGGCGGCAATGGAAAAGCACCGCAAGAGCACCATGTGGGAATTCGCCCAAGGAAAGATCGACAACGTGAATGGATTAACCGCCTTCGAATGCTATAAAAAAGGCGATGAAGCCGCTACCGAAGTCGTTAACAACTACATCAAATATTTGGGCGAAGGATTGACCAATTTCGCGAACATCTTCCGTCCCGAAGCCATTGTTATAGGCGGTGGTGTTTCTGGACAAAAAGAAGCTTTGACCGTTCCGCTTGAGAAATATGTGAACGAGCACAAATACGC
>JAKSUL010000007.1 GCA_024409055.1 Bacilli bacterium | reverse complement strand
AAATATATGCTTTATTTGCTTATTTGAGTTATCCACTTTTGCACACAACTAGAAATCTACTAATAGAATTCTACTGCAGCAACGCTTGTATGGTCGTAAATTGAGGGCATTCAATATGCTGTTTTCTTTGAGAATATGCACTTTAGACATCAAAAAATAATATTTGCTCATTTATTTTTAGTAGTTTTTGACGCTTCGCTTTTTCGACGCGAATTCAGCCTTTTACGTTCTTGGTTTTTTCTTATTTTTCCAAACAAAAAACCTCAGGCTTTTCGGCTTGAGGTCATTTTGCGTTATTCGAATAATTCCGTGATGGTCTTTCCGATCATGCTCGGATCCTTCTTTAGGCCAAAGTTGGTCAAGATGGTGTCGCCCATGTCTGCGAAGCATTCTCTTTCTTCTAAATAGCGGCCGTTTTTGATGGAAGGTGAATAAATTAAGAGCGGGACTTTTTCCCTTGTATGATCTGTTCCGTGGAAAGTTGGGTCATTTCCGTGATCGGCCGTAATCATCAAGAGGTCGTCTTCACGCATGTTTGCGATGAATTCCCCTACTCTTTTGTCGAACGCCTCCAAACATTTGGCGTATCCTTCCGGATTCCTTCTATGTCCGTATTCGCTGTCGAATTCAACGAGGTTTACGAAGCATAAGCCTTCCCAATCCTCGTTTTTAAGCTGATCTATGGTTTTATCCATGCCATCTTCGTTCGAAACCGTATGAACGGTTTTGACAATGCCTACATCATTAAAGATGTCACTGATTTTTCCGACCGCGCTCACCATAACGCCGTTATCCTTTAGGATATCCATCGCGGTGACGCCACTTGGGGAAACGGTATAGTCTCTTCTGTGCCCTACGACTCTTTTGAAGTCTTCTGCGCACGTTCCGACGTAAGGACGGGCGATAATTCTTCCCACAAACCATTCGGGCTTCATACAAAGCTCTCTGGCGATTTCGCAGTATCTATAGAGATTCTCTAGGCCCATGGTCGGTTCGTGGCCGCAGATCTGCAATACGGAGTCGCTGGAGGTGTATACGATAAGATGTCCGTTCTTAATCTCGTCTTCTCCGAGCCTTTTTAAGATCTCGGTTCCAGAAGCTGAGCAATTTCCGATGACCTTTCGTCCGGTTCTTTTCTCTAGTTCCTTGATTAAAGAATCAGGGAATCCGGTATCGGTGAAGGTTTGGAAAGGCTTGCTGGTTTTGATGCCCATCATTTCCCAGTGACCGGTCATCGTATCTTTGCCATTGGAGGCTTCGCGGCACCTCATGCTAAAAGCATGCGGATGATTATGGACCGGCTTTACGCCTTTGATATCATCAAGCTCTCCGATTCCCATTGCCTCCATGTTGGGGACATTAAGACCTCCAACGGCTTCAGCCGTATGGGCCCATGTGTTAGAGCCGACATCTCCGAACTTATCGGCGTCAGGTTCTTCGCCGACTCCGGCCGAGTCAGCGACGATTAGGAATATTCTTTTGAATTTCTTCGACATAAATATCGCCTTTCAAGGAACAAGTTCCTTATTGAATAATACTTTATTTACGGTCCGAGACCAAACGATATGCGCTCATGATGCGGTCTTCGTTTATGTGCGTGTATATCTGGGTCGTCGATAAATGCGCATGCCCGAGCATTTCTTGAACCATCCTAAGCTCAGCTCCGTTATTCAGAAGATGTGTGGCGAAGCAATGCCTTAAAGTATGCGGGGAAATGGACTCCGTTATTCCGACTTCAAGCGCGTATTTCTTAACTTGTTTAAAGAAATAGATACGAGAAATCGGCTTTCCTTCCTTATTAAGGAAAACATAAGGAGCCTTCGAGCCTGGATTCTTGCTTCTCCAACGATTTATGTAATCGGTCAAGTATTTCAAAGCGAAATCGCCGATTGGGACGCTTCTTTGTTTTGCCCCTTTTCCTTTATCGACGGTCAAAATGCCGTTTCTTACGTTGATGCTGGTCAGTTTTAGGCCACAAAGCTCGCTGACGCGCAAACCCGAGGCATACATCGTCTCTAACATCGCTTTGTCCCTTGCTCCCGATTCCTTGTTGATCTTTGGGGCGTCCAACAAATCTTCGATTTGCTCGGTCGAAATGACGATCGGTATTCTTTTTTCCTGCTTGGGCCTTTCGACCTTAAGCGGACTTTCTTTTAAAATCCCCTCTGTCTCCAAAAAGGTATAAAAACCGGACAAGGAGCTGATTCTTCTAGCGATCGTAGATGAAGCGCGGCCTCTTTCGCCTTCTACCATCATGAAATCATTCAAATCGCTTGGATAAAGGTCATCTGTCGTGAATTTTTCCGGAAAGCGGTCGAAAAAGATGGTCAGATCTTCTTTATAGGCCTCTATCGTTTTGCCAGAAACACCTCTTTCGACGAGAAGGAATTGAAAATATAAGTTCATGGCTTCGTCTAAGTTCATTTCTTCTTCCTCCCGCTTTCGGCCTGAGACCCTCTCTTAAAGAGAGGCTTATCGGCTTTTCTATTCAGTTCTTCGATAAGGAGCTTCGTTTGGTCTTTTTCCTCGAAATCCTGATAATTCCAGAAAGTCATCTGCACGTTTTGCCTGACCGGGTTTGTTAATTTCGAGATTCCAACCGAAACAAAACGAAGCATCTTTCCAATGTAATTCTCACGGTATAAATCGATGCATCTAGAGGCGATCACATCGGAATCATCTGTCGAATCTTTAATTGTTACCGACTTGGAATATAGTCGGAAATTAGTATCTTTTACTTGTAAAGTAATTGTGTTGCCTACTTTCTTATCTTGTTTCAAAGCGTCGCTGACTTCTTTCGCTAGCTTCCTTATATAAGGAGCCACTTCCGATTCCAAGTCCGCGTCATGCGAGAACGTTTCTCCGCGAGACACGCTTTTGGGATCCCAGGTGGATAAATCGATCTCATCGCTACCACCGCCGTTGACCCATTCTTTTATCGTTTCGTAGAATTTTCCAAGCGAATCCTTAAGGATTGGATCGTCTTCGTTTAGTCTCTTGGCCAAATCTCCTATTGTCTCAATCCCCATCTTCCTGAGTTTAGGAGAAGTCTTTTTGCCTATTCCCCAGAACTTTTCGATCGGAAGAGGATAAAGCATCGTGGAGATGTCTTTCTTCCTTAAGATCGTTAAGCCTAAAGGCTTTTGCATGTCGCTAGCCATCTTAGCCAAGAAACGAGTCGGCGCAACTCCGATAGACATCTTTAAGCCGGTGCTTTCAAGCAAAGCTTTCTGCATCGTCCTGAAATAAGCTTCCGGATCATCGACGTTCCTGAGGGCGTCCGTCATATCGACGTAGCACTCATCTATAGATGCGCCTTCAACATACTTCGAGTATCCGTGGATAAAGCCGAAGAAGCTGTGGCTCATCATCGAGTAATAGTCGCGATCGCCGCGGATCACGATTGCCTGAGGGCATTTTTGCAAAGCCTGGAACATCGGCTGGCCAGAATGGCAGCCATATTTCCTAGCGGCATAAGAACACGTTGAAACAATCCCGCTTCTGCCGGTATGGCCGATAAGAACCGGTTTTCCGATTAAACTGGGGTCGCGTATTTCTTCGCAAGTCGCGAAAAAAGCGTCCAAGTCGATGTGAGCGATGATTTTACTCATGCCTACATTTTACTGGACGCTTCAAATTATGTTAACTAAATATTATAGAGATTTGACTAAGTCAAATACCTGAGACGGTCTTAAGCCGTATTCCTCTTCCTGCTCGGTGATGCTTGCATGTTGAACGAAAGCGTTAGGAACAGTTCTCACGTGGATCTTGCCGCTATATCCGCGTTCCGCTAAAGCGGACATCAAGCTTTGGGCAAAGCCTTCCTTGATTCCGTACGGGTCATAAATGACTATGTTTTCAAATTCGGCGATGTCTTCCACCGCTTTTTCGTCCATCGAGCTTAGGTATAAAGCGTTATAGATGGCGAAATCGGCATTTTCTTCTTTCGCTAAGGCCTCGAGATGACGGATATGGGGTCCAAATGACACGCAAACGGCCTTTTTAGACGTTTCTTCGCGAATCTTGAGCCATTTACCGAACTCCAAACTCGCGGGCTTTATTTCGCCCTTTTTGAGATAGTCTCTCGGGAAACGGATGCAGAAGATGCCACGCCCCTTCTCAAGCGATTGCTCATAAAGCGCTTTTGCCTCTTCGGCGTTAGAGGGCATCGTGAGAATCACCCCCGGCACCGCTTTAAGGAAAGCTTCATCAAAGATGCCCTGGTGAGTTTCGCCATATTTTCCGATAAGGCCAGCCCTGTCGACGAGGATCGTCATGTCGGCTTTCATCCTCGCGCAATCATGTGAGAGTTCATCGAAAGCCCTCTGTAAGAAGGTCGAATAGACTGCGACGACTGGGTGATATCCATTGACGGACAAAGCTCCGCTGAGAGTCAATGCGTGTTCTTCGGCTATGCCGACATCCATCGTCCTTTCCGGGAATTTGGAGAAACACTCATCCAATTCACTACCCTTCACCATGGCGGGAACCACGCAATAGATGTCTTCGCGGTTTTCCATGGAATCCGTAACGAAGTCGCTCATCAAATGACTCCAGGTGATGGAATCTTCATGTTTATCGAGAGGTTCGCCTGTTTCAATGTTGAACGGAGCCACTCCATGCCAATATCCGTTGGTATCATTTTCGGCTAAGGCAAAGCCTTTTCCCTTTTTGGTGTGAACATGGACGACAACAGACTTGGAACTCTTCTTCGCTTTTTCGAATGCTTTGCAAAGATCTTTTATGTCGTGACCGTCCACCACGCCTATATAAGCAAAACCCATATCTTCGAACATGGTCGAGGGGATAAGCTTGGATTTTATCCAATTCTTGATCGATGAACCGAATTTGTAGAATCCGCGGCTTATTTTGCTTTTGGTGCTGCGGATTTTGGCCTTCGTTTTAAAGTTGTTGTAGCCTTTGCTTAAAGCGAGGGAGCGGAAGAAGTTTCCCATCCCTCCTACAGGTCTAGATATCGACATGTCGTTGTCGTTTAGGATGATGATCACTTTGTGATTTCTCGAAGAAATATCGTTGAGGGCCTCAAACGAAAGACCGTTCACGATCGATCCATCGCCAATAAGAGCGATTACATTGTAATTTTCTTTCAGCGCATCTCTTTTAATGGCAAAAGCCTCTGCCGCACTTAAGGAATTGGAACTATGACCGGACTCATAGCAGTCATATTCGGATTCTTTCATTTTTTGAAATCCGGAAATCCCTCCTTTGGAGTTGAGATTTTCGAGACTTCTACCGGTTAATATCTTGTGCGTGTAGCACTGATGCCCCACATCAAAGATGAGTTTGTCTTTCGGGAAAGAAAAGGATTTATGAATCGCGACAGTGAGTTCCACTGCGCCGAGATTGCTGGAAAGATGCCCTCCATATAATGAAGTGACGCGAATAAGCTCTTTTCTTATATCGGCGCACAAAAGATCGGTCTCTGCCGGCGAGAGGTTTTTTACAAAATCAGGGCCTTCGATGGCCTTTATGTTAATGCGCTGAGGTTTTTTCTTCATTCTAAATATCTACTAATTTTCAACTATATTAGTTATTTCTCTAAAGAGGTGTCCTTAAATTTACCAATCTTCTCTTCAGCGTCTTTCAACTCTTTCTCAAGCTCTTTGATAAGCTTCTGCCCTTCTTCATACAAGGCAATAGACTTCTCCAACGGAAGAGTTTCGTTCTCGATTTGATCGACGATTTCGTCGAGTCTCTGGAGTTTCGTTTCGAAACTATTATCTTTTTCAGCCATTGTTCTTCTCCTTTTTCTCGACTTTGGACACGATTATACCATCGCTTAAGGTCGTTTTGATATTTGAGCCGTCTTTGACGTCTTCGACAGATTTTACAATATTGCCGTTTTCGTCACTCGTTATCGAGTAGCCACGGCTAAGGACTCCGTATGGAGACAAAGCGTTTAGATGTTTCTTTCTGTAAGAAAGGGATTCTTTCGTCATCTTGAATTTGGCATCGAAGGAAACATCCAATCTCTCCTTCATCTCCCTTAAGTCTTCAAGCTTATCGCTATAAATGGCCTTAGGATTAACGAAGAAGGGTCGGGTGGATAAGTCCTCCAACTTTTGACGGAAACGCTCCAGAATGACGTTTATGGCGTTTTCTAGGCGGGTTGCACGGTCGTCGATCCTTTGGTAAATCTCGTTTTTGTCCGGAACCGCCGCTATAGCCGCTCCGGTTGGGGTTGAGACTCTTTTATCGGCTACATAGTCTGTCAGCGTCACATCAATCTCATGGCCAACTGCAGATATCGTTGGACACTTGCTTTTAGCAAGAGCCCTTACCAAGGCTTCGTCATTGAAGGCCCAAAGGTCTTCGCTGCTCCCGCCGCCTCTTCCGATTATGAGGACATCAAGAGGGTAAGACGCGGCTTTATTTACGGCCTCAAGGAGTTCTTTTGGAGCCTCGCTGCCTTGGACTGAACTCGGGAAGACATAGATCTCGCATAACGGCCACCTGTTTTCGATGTTGACCACCATATCTTTGATGGCGGCACTTCCTTTCGCGGTTATTAAGCCGACAGTTTTGGGGAAACGAGGGAGACTTCTTTTTCTCGATTCATCGAATAAGCCTTCGGCTTGTAGCTTCTTGGCTAGCATTTGAAGTTTAAGAAGCGCGTCTCCTTGACCCGCCAATTCCATAGTGGAGCACACGATGGAATACTTGCCAGAAGGCGAATAAACGTTGATTCTTCCGGTGACCACCACTTCGTCTCCGTCTTTCGGAGCGAATCTTAATCTAGCGACCGTGTTGGACCACATGATGCCCGATATGACCGATTTGCTGTCTTTCAGGTTGAAATACGCGTGGCCAGAGAACTGATTGATCTTAAAACCGCTTATCTCACCTTTAAGGTGAATGGAAAAAAGCTCGGGATCGCTCTCGAGCTTCGCTTTCAAAATATCATTTAAGGCCGAAACGGATAAATAGGTGGTTTTATCGTTCATCTTTGAAGTGTTTTATCGAGGACGGCGTTGACGAACTTGTAGTTGTTGCCGTATTCGTAAACTTTGCTGAAACGGATGGCGATGTCGATGACGACTCCTTTGTCGACATCTGGTTCTACATAGTAGAAATGGGTATAGGCTAGAAGGAGGATAGCCTGTTCGACCATATCGCGGCGAGAGAAAACCCAACCGGTCATATGGGAAGAAAGATCGGCGATAGCTTCATCGAGATGCTTAATGGCGTTGACCACCACCGCTTTGATGAAATAATCGCTTTCTTCGTATGGAAGCTCGGTCAAACCGCTGACGATGGATTCAACGTCAATAGGATGATTCATCTCGCGATAAATCAAAACATCGTATAAAGCCGTAAGGGCAATCTTTTGATTTTGATTGCGGCTGCCTTCGGTCGGCTGGTTTCTGTTTTCGTTAACGTTTTCCATAAAAGATCAGGGTTTGGCTTCCTAAGCCTTGAGTATCTTAACATAGTTACAGCAATAGAGTTAAAGAAAAGAGCCTTTGTTAGCGTTTTCCTTATCCCTTGGATCGACCCTCCTTTTGACAAAAAGTCGCTTTTATGTCGGCTTCTTTCTGTGCAATAGAAAAAGAGAGCCCCTAAAAGGGACTCTCCTATTTGGCTTTACACAAGCTTTTTGACTTTTACCGCAATGGCGAACTGCATTCCGTCGAAAGCCTGAGATATTTCTTCGGCAATCTTGGATTGGACTTTGGTGGCGGCGTCTTTAACGCGGCAGCCCTTTAACAATTCGACTTCGAGGTAGATGTCGACTTTGCCACTTTTATGGATGTGAGCATGAACCGGAGAGAAGAGATAGAAAGGGTTTCCGCCTTTTTTAGCGACGCTTGCAACCTGGATTTCTCCGACGGCGTGAGAGACGATCGATTCAATCGTTTTCTTTGAAACGCGGATCTTTCCTAACTTCTGCGGATTGTAAACGGCGACGTATTCCATTATTTCTCCACCGCTTTGAGGATTTTTTCGGCGACCGTCTTGGCGTCAAAGCCGAAATGAGCGATGACGTCTTTGGCCGGAGCGCTGGCGCCGAATTCGTCGAGGCCAATATTGATATCAGCATATTTGCCCCAGCCAAACGTGCTCAACATTTCTAAAGAAATGCGCTTATTTTTAGCGAGGTGGAGGATTTCCTTCTTATACTTTTCATCCTGAGCCTCGAAGACTTCCCAGCTCGGCATGGAGACGACTTCGACGTCCACTTCTTTTTCGAGCAAGATGGCTTGAACTTGGATGGCTAAGCTAACTTCAGAGCCGGTAGCCAAGATTGTGTACTGGGCTTTTTTGGCGGCTTTTGAAGCAAGATAAGCGCCTTTGCTGGCGTTTTCGACGCTAGAAGCGGATAAAAGCGGGAGTTTTTGACGGGACAAGATGATGGCGGTCGGTCCGTCTTTCCTTAAAAGAGCGTGTTCCCAAGCGGCCTCGGTTTCTCTAGCGTCAGCCGGACGGATGACATCGATTCCAGGGATGCTACGGAGCATAGCGAGCTGTTCGATCGGCTCATGGGTCGGTCCGTCTTCGCCAACGGCGATTGAGTCGTGGCTGAAGAGGTAGATGGCCGGGACCTTTTCAAGGCAGCTCATCCTGATGGCGGATTTCATGTAATCGCTGAAGATGAGGAAGCATCCGACATAGGTCTTAAGACCGCCATGGAGCAAAATGCCGTTTTGGGCACCTGCCATGGCAAATTCGCGGATACCCCAGTTGACGTCTCTACCGCCCCTATTCTCATAAGAGAATTTCGGATCGGTCGGGATGTTTGTCATGACTGAAGCGGCAACGTCGGCGGATCCACCGAAAACGAACGGACAAGAGGCATGGAGCTTAACGAGGTATTTTCCAGAATCGTTTCTGGTCGACTCGCTATAGCCTTCTTGATAGGTTCCGCGTTCAGGGATATAAGCGGCCAAATCTCCGTTTGCGGCGGCCATGAAGTTCTTATAGGCCTCGGGATTAGAAGCCTTATAGGCCTCTAGAGCCTCTAAATGGGCTTGTCTAGCCTCTTCGCCGCGCTTGGCGAATGTTTCCTCAAAGAGAGAATAAACTTCGCTAGGAACGGTGAATTCCGGATACTCATATCCGTAGACCTTCTTGGCGTAGGCGCCATCTTCGGCTCCTAAAGGAGCCCCGTGGACTTTCGAGGTGCCCTGCTTCTTGGAACCATAACCGATGACGGTGTGGACAATGATGAGGGTCGGGAACAAAACGGACTTTTTGGCCTTGGCGATAGCTTTATCGATCGCGGCGAGGTCGTTTCCGTCTTTGACTTCAAGGACGTTCCATTCGCTGGCCATGAAGCGCAACTTCATGTTTTCGGACAAGGAATTAGAGGTCGGTCCATCAAGAGTCGAGCCGTTCTCATCATAGATGAGGATAAGTTTGTTTAAGCGCATGTGGCCGGCTAAGGAGATGGCTTCTTGGGAGACGCCTTCTTCTAAGCAGCCGTCGCCGCAAAGGCAATATGTGTAATGGTTAAGGAGACTCTTTCCATTTTCGTATTGAGCGGAGACGCTGGCTTCGGCGATAGCCATACCAACGGCTTGAGTGATGCCCTGGCCAAGTGGGCCGGCAGTCGCATCCACTCCTTTTGTCCATCCATATTCTGGATGGCCCGGGGTCTTTGACCCCATTTGGCGGAAGGACTTAAGGTCGTCCATGGTAAGGCCATATCCGGTTAGGTGTAGCATCGCGTATAAGAGGCTGCTAGCGTGACCGGCGCTAAGAACGAAGCGGTCGCGGTTGATCCAATCTGGATTCTTCGGATCGCTAACGATGTGGTTCTTGAATAAGGTGTAGACGATCGGAGCGGCGTCAAGAGCCATTCCAGGGTGGCCGGAATTGGCTTTATTGATTTCGTCGATCGCAAGCGACCTGATGGCGGCCACCGCAAGATTGTCGAGGGCCTTCTGCTCTTTTGCTTTCATTGTATTAGTCTCCTTTTTTAGTATTTTTATGGTTATTTTAATACTCTGTATTAGTCAACCACTTTGACGTGGACGGCATCAAGCTGTTCTTGCGTGACTTCGCCCGGGGCTTTCGACATCGGATCGCTGGCTTGGAGATTCTTCGGGAAGGCGATGACATCACGGATGTTATCGGTTCCACCGAGGATCATGGCGAGCCTATCTAAGCCGAAGGCCAAACCGCCATGTGGCGGAGCTCCATACTTGAAGGCGTCAATGAACCAGCCGAACTTTCTGTTGACATCTTCGTCGGTAAGTCCGAGAAGCTTGAAGATCTTCCACTGGATATCATGGTCATAGATTCTAAGGGTTCCACCACCGGCTTCGTAGCCATTGATGATGATGTCATAAGCGTAAGCCAAGACTTCTTCAGGGGCGTTGTCGAGTTTTGGGAGGTCCTCGTCTCTAGGACGAGTGAACGGATGGTGCTCAGCGACGTATTGGCCCGGTTTATCGTCGATCGGGTCGAACATCGGGAAGTCGACGACCCAAAGGAGGTCGTAAGTTCCTTCTTTGACGAGATTGAGGTCTTTAGCGACCTTGATGCGGAGAGCGCCCATGCCGAAGTCGATCTTTCTGCGGTCATTATGGGAGCTAAACATCATGGCATCGCCGTTTTCTAGGCCCATGAGGGCGACGAGCTCGGCGGATGACTTCTCATCCAAGAACTTGGCGAAAGAGCCTGTGAATGCCCCGTTTTCGAATTTTAAGGTCATATAAGACTTAAGGTCGAACTTGTGAGCGTCGAGATTGATCTCATCTTGCTTCTTTCTGCTTAAATAGGCGGTTCCCTGCGGGATACGGATGGCTTTAACATAGTTAACGCCTTTAAATCCCTCGAAGGATGTTTCCTTCATGACTTTGGTCACATCGACGAGATGGAGGTCATAACGGGTATCCGGCTTATCAGAGCCATAGGTGTCCATGGCGTCCCAGAAAGCCATTCTTCTAAGCGGGAGCTTAACATCGTATCCGACGCATTCTTTGAATATCTTGGCCAATAGTCCTTCGGCCATGGATAAGACCTGATCTTGATCCATGAAGGACATTTCGATGTCGACCTGGGTGAAGTCTGGTTGCCTATCGGCGCGGAGGTCTTCGTCACGGAAGCACCTGGCGATTTGGTAATACCTTTCCATTCCGCCGATCATAAGAAGTTGCTTATAAAGCTGCGGGCTCTGCGGGAGGGCGTAGAAGCATCCTGGATGGACTCTAGACGGGACAAGGTATTCTTTAGCCCCTTCAGGGCTAGAGATGCCAAGCATCGGGGTTTCGACCTCAACAAAGTTGTTTTCGTCGAGATATTCGTGGATGCAATGGACCGCTTTGGCGCGGAGTTTTAGCCTCTTCTGAAGAATCGGCCTTCTGATGTCGAGATAACGATATTGAAGACGGGTATCTTCGAGAGCGTCGGTCTTATCGGCGATGATGAACGGGGTCGTTTCGGCTTTGTTGATAACAACAAGCTTGTCGAGGACGACTTCGACTTCACCGGTCGGGATGTTCTTGTTCGGAACGTCTTTGACCTTGACGGTGCCATAGGCCTGAACTACATATTCGTTCCTGACATCAGGGATTTTATCGGCTTCCGGAGCGGTAAGCTGAACGATTCCGCTGGTATCGCGGAGGTCGATGAACATGATGGCGCCGAGGTTTCTCTTATTGGAGACCCAGCCAAGAAGCACTACTTTCTTGCCGGCGTCTTCTTTGCGGAGGGTTCCGCAGTAATTTGTTCTTTCCATGGTTTATTTACCTTCTTTTTCTTCTTTTTGGGAGCAGCAGCATCCTTCTTGACCGCCTTCCCCGCCGCAGCAGCATGATTCTCCACCGCAGCATCCGTTTCCTTCGGGCGCGGGATTAAACGCGCTTTCGATCTCGAGGTCGAGGTCTTCGAGGGAAATGGCTCTTTGCTCTTGGGTTTCCATGTTCTTGAGCTGAGCGACTCCGTTATTGAGTTCGTCTTCGCCGATGATAAGGGCGAATTTGGCTCCTTTTCTGGTCGCTTTCTTGAACATTCCGCCGATTTTTCCGCCCGTGAAGGGGATTTCGACTTTATATCCTTCATAGCGGAGATTCATGGCGATGGCGAAGGCTTCGTCGATGACTTCTTCTCCAAGTGGCATGACGTAAATGTCACATTTGCCTTCTTTCTTGCCTAGAAGACCGTTGTCTTTCATAAGTGAGACGATGCGGTCGACGCCGAAGGCGAATCCTACACCACTATAATCCGGACCGCCGAATGTCTTTAGCATTCCGTCATAGTGCCCGCCGCCAACGAGCGCGCCATAGTCGGCGCCCGTTGCGCTCTTAGCGTGAACTTCGAAGACGATTTCGCCATAGTAATCAAGTCCGCGGACGAGGTTTTCGTCGATTTCAAACTTAATGCCCATGTCGTTGATGATCGAAAGGGTTTGGTAGAACCTCTTATCACTCGCCTCGCTGAGATAATCCTTCATCTTCGGAGCGCCTTTAACGATTTCTTGATCTT
Source organism: Bacilli bacterium (assembly GCA_024409055.1). Lineage (GTDB taxonomy): Bacteria > Bacillota_I > Bacilli_A > RFN20 > CAG-826 > Alloenteromonas. The sequence continues at coordinate 42,759 of JAKSUL010000007.1, read as the reverse complement.
CAGGCACCTTGCAGTCGAGGATTCTCATCGGGTTGAGCTCGAGACGGTCATGGCAGTCAGGGCACATCTTATCGATATGCTCCGAGAAGTAAGCCTTTAAGGCTTCTTTGTATTTGGCACGAGATTCGGCGTCTCCTAAGGTATTAACCTTAACGCTTAGGTTCTCAAAGCCGAGAACTCCAAGAACGTGCATGGCCATAACGATGCATTCCGCGTCGTAGCGTGCCGAATCGACGCCCACGCACTCAACGCCAGCCTGCACGAATTGGCGATAACGGCCAAGCTGAGGCCTTTCATAACGGAAGGCCGGTCCGTAATAGAAGCATTTGATCGGGAGATCTTCGGTCGCGTAGAGTTTCTTCTCCACTATCGACCTGGCCATGCCGGCCGTGAATTCCGGACGCATGGTGACGGAGCGATTTCCCTTATCCATGAAGGTGTACATCTCTTTGCGAACGACGTCGCTGCTATCTCCGGCTGAACGGTCAAAGACCTCGGTGTATTCAAGAACCGGCGTGCGGAACTCTTTGTAACCATAAAGTTCGGCTACCGCTTTGAATACTTGTTCAACCTCGCTGAAGGCATCGGCTTCCTCGCCGATGATGTCGCGGGTTCCTTTAACTGCGATATAAGGCATATTATTTCCTTTCTTCTAGAATTTATCAGTGGACTATCCTTTGGATAGAGGTGACTCCCCTAACGCCCTTTAAGGACTGGATGACATCCTCTAGGGTTTTGGCGCTTGGCACGTTAACCGTAAGCGAGAGAACACAGGTTCCGTTCTGCGGAATCGCCTTTCCGTTTACTCCGCTCAAGGTGAGACTATGGGCGCCGATGAGCGACAGCAATTCGCTTAGGAGGTTCGGCCTGTCGACGCTATAAACATCGATTTGGACCGGATATGTGCCTATTCCAAGGTCTTCCTTCCAGTTGACGTCGATCAAACGTTTGCTGGACGAGGAGATATTGGGGCACTCCTTCCTATGGACCGTAATGCCCTTTCCTTTGGTGATGTATCCGACGATCGGGTCACCCGGGACCGGATTGCAACATTGAGCCAAAGCGATGGCGAGATTTGTGACGCCTCCTGCGACGTTGACCGGCGATTTATCGTCGTCTTTACGCATCTTGGAGGGATCTTTGATGAGTTTATTCAGGTCTGGCTCGTATTTCTTGCGAATTCCAAGGTAATCGACCAACGCGCCTGGGGCTGGGTTTTTGCCAGCGACAGCCACATAGAGGTCTTCTAATGTCTTCGCTCCGAATTCGGCCAAGACGTTGTTATTATCGAGAAGTCCGTCGACTTGGTCTTCCTCAATGCCTTGGGCCCTGAAGGATTCCACCACTGACTGACGGCCGTTTCTGATGTTTTCTTCCCTCATCATCTCGGCTTCCTTCTTTTGGATAGCACGTCTGATGTGGCCTTTGGCCGATGCGGTCTTGGCGATTTCTAACCATGAAGCGTTCGGACCAGGAGCGGTCTTGGATGTTCTGATTTCGCAGACATCTCCGGTCTTTAAGACCGTATTTAGAGGAACTCCCATGCCATTGATGATGGCGCCTACGGCGGAATCGCCGACTTTGGTGTGGATCTTATAGGCGAAGTCTAGAGGCGTCGCCCCTGTTGGAAGGTCGATAACGCGCCCTAACGGGGTGAAGACATAGACGTTTGCGCCGAAGATATCGGAGGTAAGGGTGTCCATGTATTCTTTGGCACCTTCGGTCTGATTGGAGGAGATGGAGACGAAATCACGGAACCAATGTAGCTTTTCTTCGATTTCCTTCTGCTCTTCCTTGGCGTTATAGTGCGTGCCTTCTTTGTATTTCCAGTGGGCGGCGATGCCGGTCTCGGCGACTTGGTCCATCTCTTCGGTCCTTATTTGGATCTCATAGATTTGGCCATCCCCCGAAACGATCGAAGTATGGAGGGATTGATACATGTTCGGCTTCGGCATGGCTATATAGTCCTTGAAGCGTCCCGGTATCGGCTTGTAGGTGCTATGGATAATACCTAATATCTCGTAGCAATTTAATTCGGTCTCGGTGATGATCCTAATCGCCATGACGTCATAGATATCGTCGAACGAATGGCCTTTTTGGAACATCTTCTTATATATGGAATATATAGATTTGACGCGGCTTTCCATCCTGAACGGGATCTTGTGCTCAAAGAGGATGTCGGCGACCCTCTTTTTAAGGGAAGAGAGAGATTCGGTGCGGTTTTCGCACTTCTCGTCGACGAGTTTTAAGATTTCTTTGTAAGCATCCGGCTCCAAATATTTAAGGGATAAGTCCTGAAGCTCGCTTTGGAGGTTGTTAATACCTAAGCGGTGAGCGATAGGAACGAACACATCGAGAGTTTCTTGAGCCAAGGCGATTTGCCTTTCCGGCTTAAGCGCGTCTAATGTGCGCATGTTATGGACCCTATCGGCCAACTTGACGATGATGACGCGGACGTCTTGGGCCATGCCGAGGAAGATTTTCCTGTGGTCTTCGGCCTCGAATTCGGCTTCCGTTCTCTTGGAAAGCTTCAATCTTTGGATTTTCGTCAAAGCATCGACGATTTTGGCGACGTCTTCTCCGAAATCTCTTTGGATTTCCTCGATCGTGACATCGGTGTCTTCCACCACGTCATGCAAAAAGCCGGAGGCGATTGTGGCCGGGCCGCCTTGAAGCTTGGCGATGATATAAGCAACCTCAATCGGGTGTTGGATATAAGGTTCGCCGGAACGACGGAACTGATTCTCGTGTTTTCCTTTGGCCAAAAGATAGGCTTTTTCGATCAAAGCGCGATCTTCCGGATTGGAAATATATAGGTAATAAATATCTTTGACATCGTCAAAGGTGTGCATTGGGTAGCCGCCGTTTGGGACTAGTTTCTTAACTTCTTCTTTTGCCATAGCTACGCTATTATAAGACAAAAGCCTCTTCTTTGTTAGAAGAGGCGCGCATATTGCCCTATAAAAGCGTTATCATGGATTCAGATTTCTTCGGCGTAAGCGTCCATTCCCTGAACGCCTCTATATTCGCTTCTTGCAAAAGAGACCTTTAGGTCAACAAGGTTTTTAGTAGAAAAATAGGAGGTTCCTAATGAGAAACTAAATAGCCTTATGCCACCACTTAACTGAGTCGATAAAAATCTGCCGTCTCTTGTGAAAGTTAAGCTTTCAACGGGTATATTATTCACCCTGAACTTCGGCTCCTTCCACTCCATTCCAAAAGGTCCAAAAGACATAACCAAATCAAAGTTTTCCTTGGTTATCTCTTTATAGCTCAACGGGATCAAATCTTCTTTGATTGGCTCGAATTTATGCTTCAGGCAAAGGAAGAAGAATTCCTTTTTAAATGATTCAAGATCTTCTTTTTTGATGGATAAGCCACCAGCGAACTCATGTCCACCGCCTTTTACGAGGTAGTTTTTAAGCGTTTCATAGGCCTTGACGACCGAGAAGCCATCCTTGCTCCTCATCGAGCCCACAAGGAGGCTAGAATCGCTTTTACAGGACGAGAAAACAACGGTTGGACGTTTGTACTTCTCCATCAGTTTATTAGCCAATAGACCATTTAATCCTTCTGGAAGGTCCGAAACGGCCAAAATTCCAGGGTCTTCTTCGTTGATGACGATATTCTCCCCTGCTTGTTTTGTCATTTCTTTACGGGTCATATTGACCTCTTTCATCCAAACGCCGATTCTTTCGATCTTAGTTAAATCGTCGTCGGTGAAATAAGGAATTAGGCGATTAATAGACGTATCTTCGCTCATCCTGCCGATCGCGTTTATGGCAGGGATCAAATCCATCGACAGGGTTTTCTCATCGATATGACGCTTCCCCACGAACCCGGATATCTGCTGATATTGGTTGTCGTTTATATAATCGATGGCCAAACGGACTATTTCGCGGTTATGGCCCTTCAAAGGCATCATGTCGCTTAAGGTCGATAAAGCGCCCAACGTGATCAAATAATCGTCCTTTCTATCTAAAAGATAGACGGAAAAGATCGCGGATAAATATCCGGCCGAAACAGGATATTCGCCATAATGGATCGTATCCGGGTGAATGCAAGCTAAGCAAGGCGGCAAATCCGATAAAATCTCATGATGGTCAATGATCAGGACGTCGATTTTTCTCTCTTTTAGATAATCAAGAGCTTCGTGGGCGGAGACACCATTATCAACGCAGATAACAAGGTTATATCCGCTCTCTGCTATTCTTTTGGCGTTATTCAAATTGATGCCATATCCATCGATGTAGCGGCATGGCAAATATCCGGCCACTTTTCCGCCGAGCATCTTAATCGATTTGACGATGACGGAAGTCGACATGACCCCATCGCAATCATAATCGCCGTAAACGATGACCTTCTCCCCTCTCGTAATCGCCTCTAAAATGCGTTTTTTGGCCACTCTGGCCTCATTCGTGCTATCGATGAGGGGAATATTAGAAAAAGAGGGCTCGCGCGTAATACGCGCATAGTCCTCTAAAGATAGTCCGTAATGTTGTAATAAAGCCTCTTTCAAGTCCATAAGCATTAGTCGTTGATGCCGATGAAGGTGGCTTCTTCAGGCTCAGAAGATTTCTTCTGGGCTTGGAGTTGTCCGACTTTCTTCTTGCGCTTCGGCATCTTGAAGTGAACTTTGGAGAGCCAGGTCGCAAAGCGAATGGACATGCTCGGAACGATTCCAAGAACCATGACGGTGGCAAGGGCGATGCCGATCAACATGGCGAGATAGATCGTGCTGTAGCTGCTGGCGCCGAATCCGAAGAAGTCGATGGCAAGATAAGCCATGATGAGGGTGAAGACAATGAGTTCACCAGCGGAACGGCTGGAAGCGCTCTTTAAGCTTTCGCTGCGGAAAGCAAGGGCTCTCTTATCTTTTTCACGAGAATCCTTGATGACTTCTTTTTCTTTGCCGAAGACAAAGATGGAAGCAATAAGGGCGAAGAAGGCGACTCCGACAGAGCCAACGGCGACGACCGGCATCGTGGCGATGCGGGTAAAGGCGAAGAAGGCGACGGAACCATAGGTGGCGGCGCAGGCGGCGATAGCGGCGGCTAAAGCGCGGCTCGGGCGATACCTAAGGGCCATGTAGACGAAGCAGACGGCGATGGCGATGCCATTACCAAGCATGATCGGGCCAAGGTCCGGGGTGGTAACGTCATTAATGACGTTGCGTGGAGTGACAACGAGGTGATCGGTATCGAAGTTAACGGCGAAGACGTCTTCGAAGAAACGATCGAATCCATCGGCGAGGGTGTAGCCCTCATACGTGGCGATCAAAGCGCCATCGGCCGGGTTGTAGGTGTTGAATGTAATGTTATCTTCGGCAAGGGCATAGTGTTCTTTGAGATTGATGCTGAAGGTGTACCAGTAATAAGTGGCCTCATCATCTTCGTCATAGATGTTGTAGGTGTCGGTACCGACAGAGACGCCGCTAACAAGGGTGTTGGCCCTTTGTCCGTTGATTTCTAAGTAGTAGAGATAATTGGTTTTGTTGACCGGATCGCCTTCCTTTTGGTCTTCGACATAGAGGTTGGAGACTTTCTGGATGACGTTGTCGTTATAGTCGCTTTGGGTACTGCGAGCTTCGACATAGACAACGCTGGATTCGCTCTTGGAAGAGAGGTTATAGACGGTTCCTTTGGTCATTCCGAAGGCAATCATGGTAGCGATGCCAGCGCACATAATGGCGCCCACCACTCCATAAACCCAGCCTTTGGATTTGGAGAAGTCGCTCTTCTCATAAGGTCCGAAGTAAGTTTGCTTTTCTTCTTTTAGCAAATCCGGAACTTTGTCTTTATTGACGTTGAGGAGTTTTCCGAAATCGCTAGCGGCGGTCGAATCGTTGCATAAGAGCCAATTCTCGATCCTGAAGACGATGAGGTTCATGACGAGGTTAACGATTCCGCCGGCAACGAGGCAGATGCCAAGTCCTTTGCAGATGGCGCCACCGAAGATGTAGGAGAAGAATCCTAAGGCAACGGAGACAACTGAGGAATCAAGGACCGGTAAGACGGTCTTTTTAGCGGCTTCGACGTGGGCTTTCTTCAAGGTACGGCCTTTGTAAAGCTCGTCCTTAAGTTTGGCTCCGTAGTAGATTCCACCAAAGGTGGAAAGTCCAGCGACTAACAAGAGCCCGACCAAGGCACCGATGGAGAACTGGGTGCCGAGGAGGATGTAGATCAAGAGGGTCAAGTATGTCGTCGCGGCTCCGGTGCTAACGATGGAGAGAGCAAGGAGGCGGTCGAACAAGGCCAAGATGACGGCCACCACCACAAGGGCGATGACGGAAGCGATGAGGGTTTTGCTCATGCTTAAGGTCTTGAACCATTCGCCGAGGTTGACCAACGGCTCAACGGTGGCGTTGATGTCGGTGGCCTGGAGATAAGTAACATTGCACTTAAGTTCGTCGGCGTTAAGAACATTGACGAGATAACGGGCGGCATCGTAAGCGGCTTTGGCGGTCGCGTTGGTGAAGGCGCCTTCGCTTTCGGTGGCGGCGCTATTCGGGACGAGCTGCAAGGACGGGTATTCCTTGTCTTCGTCGTTAGAAGCGTACCAGCAGCAAGCGTCGTTTTGCGCGCTCATGTTGATGAGGATGCGGGTCGCGACGTTGGTGTTTTCGGCGGCTTTGTTGTAGAAGTCGGTCTCACGGCGGTTGGCCCAAAGGACTATTGAGCAGTTGTCGGCCGGGGTTCCGGTCTCTTCGTTAGCCTCGGTCGTATTGTCTTTGCAGTATTTGACGAGGTTTTTGAAGGATTCGATGTTTTCTTTTTCGTTTCCGATCGGAAGAACGACAACCGGGAAGGAGGAAGTTCCGTGTTGTTCGATGTATTCGATACGGGCTGTACGGCCTTCGAGCATCGTTTGCCAAAGGTCATCGTGGGCATAGCCTTCTTTCGGATCGGCAGTATCGTAAGAAGCGTCCATTTCGATATGTCCGCCAGAATAAGAGAGATAGCGGGCGATATAGCCATATTCGGCGGTGTTATCGTCGTTGGCCCTAAAGGAAACGGTGATTGTATCGGTTCCGACGGTCTTAAGGTCGTATTCAGTAACGCCCCAAGTTTCAAGGCGGGTCTTCATGGTTCCGGCGATGGAATCGACGGTCTCGGTGCTCAAATCGCTGAGCTTGTAGAAGTTATCGCCAGGATTGTATCCGCCTTCGGCAGCAAGGGTTTCCTTGTCGCTAAGACGGAAAGTGAGGGTTTTACCTCCCTCAAAGGCGAGGTCACTATCCATCTTCTTAACGGTCGGGGCCACTGCCGCGGCAACACCGAGGAGCATCGCTCCGCACAAGATGGAATAAGAGATTAGTCTGCGCATGTTTTATTCCTCCGAATGGGATGTCAGTCATCGTGCATACGTAAAAGCACGACTACGCAAGGTAAAGGATACTCTTATAAATAAGAGGTGGCAATCATGAATTGTAAGGTTAATCAAAGATTAGAAGAGATTTCCCTGGTGGGACTTATGGAGATGTTTGTAAGCCTTCTCCGTCGCGACGCGGCCTCTGGGGGTGCGATTTATCATTCCTATCATCAAAAGATAGGGCTCATACACGTCTTCGAGGTTGTTGACCTCTTCTCCGGTGGCTGAGGCAATCGCCTCTAAACCGACCGGTCCGCCCCTAAAGCGGTCCATTATGGCGGTTAAGTACTTAATATCGACATCGTCCAAGCCCAAGGAATCGATCTTGAGGGCTTCAAGAGCTTTGTTGGCTATTTCGGTCGTGATTTTCTCGGCGCCTTCGAAATCGGCAAAGTCACGGACCCTCTTGTAAATGCGGTTAGCAATACGCGGGGTTCCCCTGCTTCTTTCGGCGATGAGAGTCACCGCTTCATCATCGATCGGCATCTCGTAGACCTTGGATGTCCTTTCGACTATTTTCTTCAAGTCGGAAACGGGGTAAAAATCAATCTTGGAAGAAATACCAAATCTTGCACGAAGAGGGCTAGAAAGGTCGCCGGCCCTAGTGGTCGCACCGACCAAAGTGAAGGGCGGAAGAGGAATGGAAATGTTTTTGGAAGTGCCGTCCCTATTGATGACGACGGTCAACATAAAGTCTTCCATGGCACCGTAAAGAACTTCCTCAACGATGCGAGGAAGACGGTGAATTTCGTCGATAAAAAGAACGTCCCCGGCTTCGAGTTCGGTCAAAATAGCAGCTAAATCGCCAGTTTTTTCAATAGAGGGTCCGTTTACGGTTTTGACGTTGGATCCAAGTTCGTTAGCGATAACATAAGCCAAGGTCGTCTTGCCTAGTCCTGGCGGGCCGTATAGCAAAACGTGATCAAGAGGTTCTTCTCTTTTTTTGGCCGCACCAATAAAAACGCTTAAGTTTTTCTTAAGCTCGCTCTGACCAACGTATTCTTTCAAAAGTTGAGGTCTGAGGGTCAATTCCGAGTTGCTGTCGGCTTCTTCTTTATTGGCATCTAAAAGGCGGCTCATTTGTTGCTCCTAAGCTTTTTGAGGGCTAAACGGATGATGGTTGGGTTATCGGCGCCCGGCTCGTTGATTGAGGCCAAGGCATCATCGATGGCTTTGACTTTAAAGCCCATCTCTTTAAGAGCGAGGCGGACGTCCTCATATTGCTGAGGATTTCCTTTGGAATCGCTCTCGACGAGTTTTCCTTTGAGGTCGAGAATGATCTGGGCGGCGGCCTTCGGGCCGATCCCAGGAAGGCGCTTCAAATAAGCAGTGTTGTTGCTCTGCACCGCTTTAAATAATTCATCGGCCGTGGTTCCACCTAACGCGGTGATCGCGGTTTTCGGGCCAATTCCTTTAACCTGAATAAGGGACTTGAAAGCCTCTTTCTCAAGTTTGCTCAAAAAACCAACCAAATAATGGTCATCTTCGGTAATTACCTCATGGGTATAAATGGTGATTTCTTGTCCAACGGACAATCCTTCGCTACGCGAAATTAAAACTTCGTAGCCGATATTGCCGGTTTCGATGGCAAGAGAATCGCTATTGAGCTCGACGATGGTTCCTTTGAGTGAATAGATCATATCATTTGGTGATTATCACGATGATTATGAGGACTCCTATGCATAAAGCCGAGGCCAACACAGAAGCCATTGCTATGGCGAGTCCTTTCTTCGTGTTCATGGGTTAATTATAAATAAATGTTTTCTCAGTAGAGAACTTTTATTCGCTGTATTCGAATTCGAAGTCGGCGATTCTGACGGTATCACCGGTCTCCGCTCCCCTCTTGCGAAGCTCGTCTTCAAGGCCGATCTTATCAAGATAAGCCAAGAATTTGGCAACGCCTTCGTCGGTCGAGAGGTTGATGATGGCGTATGTCCTCATGAGGCGATCGCCATCGATGACCCAGAGATGATCGCTTGGTTTGCTGACCACAAAGATCTCCTCTTTCTTGTCTTTATGAGCGTCATAAACGCGCATTCCGCCTTCTTCCTCTTCTTTGAAGAGTTTGAATTCCGGAGTCTTTTGGATAAGTTCGTAAGTTTTCTTCATCAAAAGTTCCACGCCTTGGTCTGTAAGCGCGCTGATTCCGATGGTTTTGACTTTGGCTTTCTTCTCAAATTCGGCCTTTAGCTCCTCGGCGTTATCGCTATCCATTTTGGAGCAAACGACGATCTGAGGCCTCTTTTCGAGATCGTTGCCGTAGAGCTTTAGTTCTTCGTTGATGGCGACGTAATCCTCATATGGATCTCTTTCTCCGTCCATGGAGACGACGTGAAGCAAAACACGGCATCTTTCGATGTGGCGTAAGAAAGTGATTCCCAATCCCCTTCCTTCATGGGCGCCTTCAATAAGCCCTGGCATATCGGCCAAAACGAATTGATTGCCATCTTTTAAGGTGACGACGCCTAAGTTCGGCACAACGGTCGTGAATGGGTAATCGGCCGTTTCGACGTTGGCTCTAGTGACGATGTTTAAAAGCGTGGATTTTCCAACTGAGGGCAAACCGATGATTCCGGCATCCGCGACGAGCTTAAGCTCGAGGATAATGCGCTTCCTTTCACCAGGAAGGCCGTTTTCGGCGACCCTTGGGATTCTGTTGCGTGAAGATTTGAAAGCTGCGTTTCCGCGTCCCCCACGTCCGCCTTTGGCGACTCTGACCATATCGTCTTCGTGCTTCAAATCGGCGATGAAAGATCCATCGGACTCTAAAGTAACGACGGTTCCGACCGGAACTTCGACGAAAACATCGTCTGCGGCGCGGCCATAACGGAGCTTTTTATCGCCTTTTTCTCCGTCTTTGGCTTCAATCACTTTGCTGTGACGGAATGCAAGGAGGGTGTTAACGTTGCGTTTAGCGACCAAATAAACAGATCCGCCTTTTCCGCCATTGCCGCCATCGGGTCCACCTTTAGGCATGCAACGTTCCTGAAGGAAAGAGATGGCGCCATTTCCGCCTTTTCCAGAGCGGACTTCCACTACTGCGCGGTCGATTAGCATAAGGCCTCCTTCTCCTCCTTGGTGAGGATGTAATTCTTTTTGTTCTTCTTGATGATCGAGAGGTCTTTGTAAAACTTCTTGATCGTAGATCCAGTCGAAACGCTGGAGTCCGGATCGTTTTCCCAGGAAACCGGGATCTCTTTGATGGAGAAACCGTTCAAGGAAAGGAAATAGACGTATTCGACATCAAAGGCAAAGCCCATGATAATCTGCTTTTCAGCCATCTTTTTGGCGACCGAGGTGCGGAACATCTTGTATCCGCATTGGGTGTCGGTGATGCCTTTTAGGTGGAATTTATTTTTGATGAGAGTCTTGGCTCCCCAGTGGGTTATCCTACGGATAAATGTCTGCTTTTCCGTGATATTCGCCCCTTTGGCGTCACGAGAAGCTATGAAAGCGTCATATTTGCCAAGGTCAGGCTTGATCATATCGAAAGCATGCAAATCGGTCGAAAGGTCGGCATCAAAGAAAAGGACGTAATCCCCATCGGCTGCGAGGATCGACTTTTTGACTCCCCAACCTTTTCCGGCGATATCTTCGTAAGGCAAAAGCTTAACTTGCATAGGAAGATCTTTGGCGGCCTCTTCGAGCATTTTTTGCTGTTCTTCGCTTGAGTGGTCAGAGCAAATCAAGATGTCGTAAGTACACCCGCAGGAATCGAAATAAGGGATGATTTCGTTCTTAAGGTTTCTAATTAATTTCTCCGTTTGGTTACGGACTGGGATCAAAACTGATAATTTCATAGCGAGCGAATTATACAGTCTTTCCTTTCATAAAGAAAGAAAAGCCCTCATTCTTTGAAATAACTTTGGTATATCGCTTTGCACTCCTCCTTCTCAAAAAGGATTCGTCCGAGGCGAATGCAGGTCGTTCCTGCCTCTATTGCCAAAGGATAATCATCGCTCATTCCCATCGATGTTTTCGAATAGCCATAATCTTTGGCTAAAGCCACGACTTCCTCGAATAAGGCCCTCTTTTCAAGATCACTCATATCGGGCTCACTCATAGCCATAAAACCGACAACATTAACTTTGTTAAATTCAGAAATTGTTTTCAAAAAAGAATCGAGTTGGTCAAGAGGGACGCCGTGCTTGTTCGGATTATCGCTCATCTTTAGTTCAACATAGCAGTCTAAAGGGGTTGCTCTCTTTCTCTCAATGAGGGCAGCAAGTTTAATCGAATCCAAAGAATGAAGCGTGGAAATATAAGGCAACACTAAGTCAGCTTTGTTCGATTGAAGATGGCCGATAAAATGAAAATCGATATCTTTCGAATCTTGAAGTTCTTCGGCTTTTGAGGCGAGTTCGTCCGCCCTATTTTCCCCAAAGCATTTTTGGCCGAGATGGTAAAAAGCTCTGATGTGGTCAGAATCTATGTATTTGCTGGCGACCACCACTTGAATTTGAGGATTTTCCCTTTTGATTTCTTCGATGAGAGATATGTTCATGCAAATAGAATAAACCTTTAATCCTTATATAAATATAAAGAATTGAAAATTAGTAGTTTTTGCTCATCGATAAGCACAGAGTAAATTAGTAGTTTTTTTAGGGACGCAAAAATCACGCTCGTGACTTTCCTAATCAAAGTGTCAAAAATGCCTTAAAATGGCCTTATTTTTTTGTCGTACGTGTCGTTAATATCGGCGGGCATCAACTGAAGCCAATAGTTTCAAAATAAGAAAAAAGCCTTGGTTTCCCAAGGCTAGTTTTCGATGTTTAGTCGACCTTATTTGGCTTCGACCGGATAGACGGAAACGCGGGTTCCCCTCTTACCGACACGCTCGAATTTGACGACGCCGTCGATGGTGGCGAACAAGGTATCGTCGCCGCCCTTCATGACGTTAGCGCCTGGCATGATTTTGGTGCCGCGCTGACGATAAAGGATTGAACCGGCGGTGCAAATCTCGCCATCGCTCCTTTTAGCGCCGAGACGACGACCAGCCGAATCACGGCCGTTCTTCGTGGAACCGACGCCCTTCTTGGAAGCGAAGAGCTGAAGATCGAGAATTAATCTAAATTCCATGGTTACTTCTTCCTTTCTTTGATGTCGATGGTGCCCTTATTGGACATCTCGATGGTCTTAAGCTGAACGATGAGGGTTTCGAGGACTGTTAAGTCGTGCTCGGATGTGGCCCCATTGCTTATACAGCTTAATTTGCCTTCTTCCTGATTGACCTCATAACCTTCGTCGGAGAGGGCGTTAATGGCGCCTACAGCGCAAGCGCTGACGGCGGCACAGACCAAGTCTTTGCCGTATTCGGCAGTATTGGCGTGTCCTTTGATCTCGATAGACTCGAAACCTTTCCCTTTGTAAACGATTGTTACTTTGATCATAAGCGATTAGGCGTTGATGGCTTTAACGACAAGGCAGGTATAAGGCTGACGGTGTCCGAGCTTCTTGCGCTCGTTGGCTTTGGCCTTGTACTTGTAGATCACGATCTTCTTGGAAAGGCCGTGCTTCTCGACTTTGCACTCAACATTGGCACCCTCGATGTAGGGATTGCCGACTTTGGTGGATTCTCCGCCGACGAGCAAGACTTTTTCGATCTTGATCTCAGATCCGGCTTCGGCGTCGATTTTTTCGACGTAGATCTTATCGCCAACGGCGACCTTGACCTGCTTTCCACCGGTTTCGATGATAGCGTACATGTCTAACTCCTCCTTTTTCTTTTTGGCTTATCTAGACTCGCTAGGAAGGTGTCTTTTCAGAACTTGGAGACCTTTTTTATGCGGTTGCGCGCCTTAAGCTGGAGGCGACAACGTGTGTAGTATAACGATTCTCTTCCTATAAGGAAAGAAAAAAGTAACCGATTCTTCCATTACATGGACTCTTTTTCGGAATCGCTTCATTTTTGACGAAGCGAAAAAGTGGCTTCTCCACCACATTTTCGGCTAATTAAATCTTTGATTTATCAGAAAACTTTATTGGCTTTAAACGAATAAAAATTGCCTGAGCCTATTATGATGTGATCTCTGAGCCTTAGCCCGATACTTGACGCTGTTTTTTGAAGCTCTCTAGTCAAGCGGACATCTTCCCCACTGGGGACGGACAATCCTTCTGGGTGATTGTGGATAAGAATAATGCTCGAAGCGCTGTTGATTAAGGCTTCCGCCAAAATCTCTTTCGGAGAAAAAGGCACCATTTCAGCCGTTCCGATATACATCTTTTTCTCCTTGATTAGACGCCGTCTTTTATTGAAAAGAAGGACGATCAGCGATTCTCTTTTATCTTTCTGTAGACTCGCTTTGTAATAGCTATAAATGAATTCAGGGTCATCGTGAAGAAGAGCCCCTTCTTCCGTTACTCTTCTTACGCGTCTCCCGAGTTCGAAAGAAGCTTCAAGGCTTAAGGCCTTTACGTCGCTTATTCCTTTCATCTGCGATATCGATAGCCATGGGGCGTTAGAAAGCCCGTAAAGGCCCTTATAATCGCTAAGAAGGGTATTTGCGATATCAAGAGCGCTGCTTCCGGCTACCCCCGACCCGATAAGGATGGCTAAAAGCTCGGCGTCGCTTAACTTATCGACGCCTAAAGCAAGAGCCTTTTCCCTCGGGCGGGAGTCAAGAGGAAGATCTTTGATCTTTGGCATATCACTTCCACTCGAAAGCGAAGCCGCCTGGAATCTTAGCGCTTCCCTTATCGCTGCGGAACAGCTTATATACCACCACCGCCATGACGGCGACCGCCAAAATGGCCATGACGGCCGCTAAGGTGATCGCTTCGCCCGGAACGATGGCCTCTTGCTCGGCGCTCGTCAGTTCGATTTTGTTCATAAAAAGAAAACCTCCTACTATCCAATAGGAGGCTTTTTTGAAAAAGGGGCAAAGAAATTACAAATTCTTCAATCTTTCTTCGACGTCGGAGAGCTTTTGCTTGTTGGCTTCAAGCTTGTTCTTCTCGAGCTCAAGCTTCTCTTTCGGGGCCTTGGCGACGAAGCCAGGGTTAGAAAGCATCTTCTCGCCACGAGCGATTTCGGATTTGAGAACTTCGGCTTCTTTGGAAAGCTTCTCTTTGAGAAGAGATGGGTCGATGTCCTCAATCATCGTCAAGGTTGTGCCTGAATAGATGAGGGAATCGCCCTTCGGAGCCTCTTTGTCGATGGTGACGCTAGAAGCAAAGACGAAGCGGATGAGGTATTCCTCGATTCCTTTAAACGGAGCCTTCGGAGAGATAGAGAGCTTAACTTTGGCATTAGGAGCCATCTTCTTAGCCGATTTGGTCGAGCGGATGTCGCCGATCATCGTGCGAAGGAGCGCGCCGGCCTTTTCGGCCTTCCTATCGATGAGGGAAGCGTCGTAAACCGGATAGCTTTCTTCCATGATGGAAGCTTTGTGGCCCGGAAGAGACATATAAATCTCTTCGGCGATGAACGGAACATAAGGATAGATCATGAGGACGATCTCTTTGACGACCTTGTAAAGGACGGCTTTGACCACCGCTTCATTTTCTTTATGGGTCAAGGAGACTTTGCTCATCTCTAGGTAATAGGAGCAGAAATCATCGTAGACGAAGTCGTAGAGGATGCTGGAGGCGGCACCGAACTGGTAGACCTCCATCTTGGACTCGACTTTCTTAATGGTCTCTTCAAGCCTAGCGATGATGAATCTTTCCAGAGTCCCTAATTCCTTCTTCGCGAAAGTGGTCGGGACATAGTCTTCGCCAAGGGACATCTCGACATACCTCGCGGCATTCCAAATTTTGTTCAAGTAAGCCTGAGAGGAAGCGATTTTCTCTTCGCTATAACGCATATCAAGGCCAGGCGCGCTGGAAGTCGTTATAAAATAACGCATCGCATCAACACCATATTTTTGAATGACGTCAATCGGGTCGACGCCATTTCCGAGAGATTTGCTCATTTTCCGACCTTGCTCATCGCGGATAAGACCGTGAATGATGACGCGTTCGAATGGGTTTTTGTCGGTGAAATGGAGTGATTGGAACACCATCCTAGACACCCAGAAGAAGATGATGTCGTAGCCGGTATTGAGGACGGAGGTCGGGAAATATCTCTTATAGTCTTCGGCTTCGACGTTCGGCCAGCCAAGGGTGCTAAACGGCCATAAAGCGCTGGAGAACCAAGTGTCGAGGACGTCTTCGTCCTGGACGTATTTGTTCATATCCGGAGTTTCTTCGGTGACGAGGATCTCTCCGGTTTCTTTATCGTAATAAGCTGGGATACGGTGTCCCCACCAAAGCTGACGGGAAATGCACCAGTCTTCGATCGTGGACATCCAACGGGTCAAGACCTTGCTGAAACGTTTCGGGTAGAAAACGATCGGGTCATCGCCCTTTTGCTGAGCCAAAACGCGCTCGGCAAGAGGTTTCATCTTCACGAACCACTGCTTAGAAAGCATCGGCTCAACGACGGCATCGCTTCTTTCGCTATGTCCGACGGAGTGGACCATCTTCTCAATGTGATCAAGGTGCCCTTCGGCTTTGATCTTCTCGACAAGAGCCTTACGGCACTCGTAGCGGTCCATTCCTTTATATTCGCCGGCGAGTTCGTTCATATGAGCGGTCTCGTCGAGGACTTTGATAAGGGGGAATCCATATTTCTTTGCTAAAGCAAAGTCATTGGGGTCGTGAGCTGGAGTGCACTTCATGGCGCCAGTTCCGAAACTTATGTCGACATAAGGGTCGGCCATAAGAGGAATGCGGTCGCCGTTAGCCGGGTTGATAACCATCTTTCCGACTAAGTCTTTATAGCGTTTGTCTTTCGGGTTGACGAAGACGGCGGTATCGCCAAACATCGTCTCCGGACGGGTCGTGGCCACCACTAACTGTTTATCGGTGCCTTCGACATCGTAGAGGAAATAGAAGAATTCGCCTTCGTCATCCTTATGGATGATTTCGATGTTGGACAAGGCGGTTCTAAGAACTGGATCCCAGTTAATGATCTTCTCGCCTTGGTAAATTAGGCCTTCATTGTATAAAGTGACGAAAACGCGGCGGACGGCTTTGTTCAAACCTTCGTCGAGGGTGAATCTTTCGCGGGTATAGTCAACGCTTAAGCCGAGTTTGGCCCACTGCTCATGAATCGTGTCGGCGTATTCTTTTTTCCATTCCCAAGCCTTTTCGAGGAATTTCTCACGGCCGAGGTCATATCTAGAGATTCCTTGGGCGCGAAGCTTTTGCTCGACTTTGGCCTGCGTGGCGATGCCGGCGTGGTCCATTCCAGGAACCCAAAGGACATCGAAGCCCTTCATTCTCTTATAACGGCAGATGATATCGTCCGGAATGGTGTCCATGACGTGACCAAGGTGAAGTTTTCCAGTGACGTTTGGCGGAGGGATAACCAAAGAAAACGGTGGCTTAGATTTATCTAAACCGGCTTGGAAGTAATTTCCTTCCTTCCACTTCTCGTATTTGTCTTGTTCGACCTTAAAGTGATCGTAATGGGTGTCTAACATGATGGACCCTCCTATAAAAATAAAACCGCCTCCTGCTAGGGACGCGGCGCGCGGTACCACCCTGCTTCGTATCTTTTATCGATACGCATCTTAAACACCTTAACGCGGATGACGATTTCCTAGGGAACTGACTCGCGGAGGTTTCTTCGGCCCTTTTCCAGTACGAGGGGCTTTCTATGCGAAGGCTTATCCGTTCCTTTTTCCTTCAAGCGGAACGCCATTATTATCTATATTTCTAAAGAAAAAGAAAGAGATAGACGCCAAATTGAGGTAATATATCGCCATGACACATCAAAATGAGGCCTTAGAAGAACTCTTAGGGGCCATTAACAAAGTATTTCTCGCTTCCAAGGGAGTTGTTCCCGCCGAAGTCAAAGAAGAGGCTCAGAAGGCCTCTATTTCGCTTGAGTTCGCCATTCTCATGTTCTTCGAGTTCAGAACTTATAGCATCGCGAAAGGATATAACGATAAGCAAGTCGATTCCCTCACCACTTATTTAGCCGAGGCTTATAAAGCTTATGGCGAGCAGCTATATGGTATCGACAATGCCCGCATGGCGGAAATCTTAGAAACTAGAATTAATACATACAACAACGTCTTTGCTAGAAGCGAAGACCAAGGAAGATGGAAGATGGTTGGGCTTGAGGCTTTGGCTTATATGAAGATCGACCTTCACGAGAAAAACATCCGTCCTTTGAAAGAATGTGATACACAAATCGTTCCGGAGCCAGAAGAAAAGATCTCCGTCGCCTTAAAGACCGCGATCAACAAATTCGTCTCGCTTAACTATTCCAAAATCGGACTTTGCGGAATCCTTGAGAAAGAACTTTTCGCCGGCAAATACGCCCACGAGTTATTTGAATAGACTCGGCATAAACGCAAGGCAGAATAAACGAAATCCTTCAATAAAACGCGATTGAAATAGATCGCTTTTATTAATTATATTAATAGCCATATTTTTGTATACCTGTCTATATACTAGTTATCTTTCAAATTACCTCACGCTTTTAAAGCGTTTAGCACCACTACGGTCACAGATAATCGCTGGCTATTAAGCATTATAAAAAACTCACCAAAAGGCGTTTTTTCATAAATAAATTTGCGAAAACTATTCTTTTTCGAAGGCGAATATTCGTCCCCCATAGCCTTCTTTGAAATTGACCTGGAGAACCCCACTTTCTTTATCAAACACAAAATCGG
Organism: Bacilli bacterium; assembly: GCA_024409055.1. Taxonomy (GTDB): domain Bacteria; phylum Bacillota_I; class Bacilli_A; order RFN20; family CAG-826; genus Alloenteromonas. The sequence goes on along the minus strand of JAKSUL010000007.1, from coordinate 24,721 downwards.
TGTCAATGTTTTTTGGGTATCCGACCTCGATTTCTTTAATAGCGTATTTGCTCAGTTTTACTTTAACAGTTCTAGGTTTGCCAGAGGTGTTCCATACGCCCAGTATCCCGTCTTTTTCCCTCGTTAGGCCACCACTGACTTCTTTGTCAAAAAAAGTGGCCGTTCCTTTAGGAAAAAAAGGTACCGATTCTTTTTTCATATCGACAATAGACTTATAAAACGATATTCCTTCTTTTATTAATTCGAGTTGATTATCCGACAATTTGTTGATGAAGCTCGCGAGATGAATCCTACCAAGCATAGCATTACACATGTTCATGATTACGACTTCATCGCTAGGCATCGTTTTTTCATAATCGCTAACTGGGTAGGACCAAACCGCGGCCTGTTCCGGAGTACAGGCGGTTAAAACGTTAGCGGATAAATATGGGTATTTTCTATAATTCGTTTGGTCGGAAGTCGATTGGATAGGGCAATATTTGAGTATTTCGTAATCCATGCGGCAACCGCCGGATCCACAGTTTTCGATGGTGAGAGAAGGGTATTTATCCATCACTTCGTTAAGCCATTTGATATAGGCTCGATTGTGTTTCAAAAGACCGTCTCCCAAAGAATCGGAATTCCAATCATTCCCCACGCCGGCATCGAAGTTATAATCGATTTTCATGTAGTCGAGCGAATATAGTTTCATCGCTCTATCGATGACGTTCATGGCATGCGCGTAAACTTCGGGGTTATCGAAATTCAATTGCAAACGTTCGTTGTTAACGACGTTGTTTCCTTTGATCTGGAAAAACCAGCCATCTTCGGCTTTGTCAACCAGCGAAGATTTTAGGCCAACGGCCTCAATTTCAAACCATATGCCAGCTTTCATTCCTTTGGAATGGATATAATCTATGACCGATTTTAATCCTCCGTTTGGAAAATTTTCTTCGCACTCTTTCCATTCCCCCACAGAATTCCACCAAGTAGAGCCTTTTGCAAACCATCCAGCGTCTATGCAAAACTCGTCGCACCCCACTTTTGAGGCGATATCGACCAACGGTAGAATGGCTTCTTTTGTTTGGGTATCCCAAAGAGCGTGCATATAGTCATTGAAAATGACGGGCAAGCTTTCGTAATCGTGGCATTCTCTCCTCATCGCCCTTCTAGCTTTCGTTATTTCTTGGACCGATTCTTCAAAGTCGGCGCCAAAAGACAAAGTAGCTTGCGTGGTTCGGAACGTTTCGCCCTTCTTAAGCTTCTTGGACCAGGAATTATCATAGAACTCAGGGCCACAAGCCGCGAGGTATAAATAATTGGCAAAATCGCCAATTTCGATATGCCAAGATCCGTTATTCTCTATTTGAACCAAAGTTGCGGATTTGCCCCTCCTATCCTCAAGGACGATCATAGGTAGATGCTCTTTCGTGGACCAAGTGCCCGTATTGTTTAGGCAATAACGTTTCATGGATGTGAAATCATTCCCATTAAAGACGCCTAAACTTCGAAGGCCGAATTTCGACCACTGGGCTTCGCAATGCCAGCTGTTGGAAGCTTGATATAAACTGAGTCCTGGATTATTGGACGATGCGACTCCTTGAAAGAAAAAGGAAGGGACATAAAGAAGTTCGACCGTTTTATTCGAAATGTTTTTAGCGATGTTGTAGCAGGAAACGGCGTGGGCGTTTTTGTAAATCAAAAAATGGCTTTCGATTTCCAAAACATCGTTTTTCGTCGTGATGGTCAGCGAGAGGCCTTTGTCGCTTTCGTTTTCCTCATAGGCGACGAATTTAGCACTCAAACCATAGCTGGTGTCGTTTAATTTTAGGCCTCTATGTTTGTTCTCGTTGCCACCCAAATATTCGGCTTCCACAAAGCGGAAAAACTGTCTATCGGATGCTTTGATTCTTTTGATTCTCTCATTCAATCCGAAATGCAAAAGGCAAATTTTTTCTTTTGATATTTCAAAAGTGAGATTCATCCCGTTGTAGGTAAAAGATAAAGTTTTGTTTCTCATGATTTCAATGGGATTATTTTACTATAAAATAAACTCTATATAATAGTCATTGATATGAAACAATTAGAAAACAGAAACAACGTACGAGTGGCAAACCAGTTGCAGATGTTGTCTTTGATAAGGAAAAGCAAAATCACCGTTACGGACTTGGCCAATAGATCGGGTCTTTCTTTTACCGCGGCCAGCAAAATCATCGAAGAAATGATTGAGGAAGGAATCCTGAGATACGCTTCAAAAAAGAAGCCGGTCAACTCCAGAGGAAGAATTCCGGTCTTCGTCGAGATGAACGTCGAAGAAGGGGTTGTCTGCGCTATTGATCTCTCGAGTTCCGACATACAAATCATCATTTCTTCCCTCGATTGCAAAATAATCGTTAGAGACGTTGTTCAAAACGCTAGGTTCATCGGCGTGTCTCACCTTCAGGACATAGAGAAATCCATAAAGAAACTTCTTAAAACCAAAGAAGTGGCCGGAAGAAAACTTTTAAACATCTGCATCGCCTCTCCTGGCTTGATCAGGCCGGATAAATTCGAATACGCCTCCGCCTTCCGCGTCCCGGATTTCGATAAAATCAATCCCGTCTTATTCTTCGCCAATGCGTTCAACGTCAAAGTGGAAATGCATAACGACGTAAGAATCGGGTGCTTAGGAGAACTGAGGTTCGGTGCCTTCCCAAACCGCCCTTTTAACGGGATGTTTGCCCATATTGGCGCGGATTCTGGCTCCGCTCTTGTCTTTGACGGCAAGATATATCGCGGAACCAACGGTTTCTCGGGAGAACTTCCTGCGTACCGTAACATCGATGAAATATCCAACCAATCAGCATTCAGCGGAAGGTTATTCTCTTTAAGGGAAATCGCCAATAAAATCGCCGAACTGAAAGGGACGCAATTGCCCGATCCAGAGGAAAGCGTCGATTTGGACAAAATCGTAGACGATTATAAAAAAGGCGACAAAGCAACTCTTCAAGCCGTTGATGAAAGCTGTAGAAGAAACGCGATTACCATAGTCGGTTTTTCAACGCTTCTGGATCTTGAATACACCGTAATCGAAGGGCCTGTGCTTAAGTTCGGTTCTGAATACCTTGACTCACTAAGAAAATACATCCTCGAATACTCGCTTAACGAGGTAAGGACTAGAATCGTACCGTCAAAATTGGGAATCGATTCGTCAATTCTCGGTGTTTGCTATCAGGCTGTCAGCTCTTATTTGATTGATGTCTTGGAAGAGGGCACCAAAAAACGCCTTAATTCCCCCGACTTCAAGATAAATCCGGTTTTTAGGGATATATAAAAACTGGCCTTGCCCGTTAATGGAAAGCCAGTTTTCTTTGTCTACAAGCAGTTCACGGTAACCGTAGTCACCCACTGATTCCAGCAAACTTCGTATTCATGATCGTTATAAGGGCGGATCTCCGTTTCGAGTTCTTCGAGCCTTTCGACCTTCCCTTCAACGTAATCGTAGACTTGTTTCCTCGCTGTTAAAATGCGGTTTTTCAAGAAACCCATTCGCCCATCTATTACATCGAAGCCGAATTGCTTGTTCTCTTTATTCCATTGGCACCTGTGAGCTTCGTTCAACGCGTCGAGTTTCTCCATTAAAGGTTCGACATCACGATCGACAATCGCCTTTAATTCGGCTTTGTCGTTTGCTTTATAAGCTTTCCTAATTCTTGTTCCGAGATCTACTTTAATGCTTAAGACGTCGCATAGGAGGGAGAGGGTTTTATAAGCATAGCCAAGTTGTTCGCTCTCTTCTGAGGCTTTTAAAAGGGCTTTGGCATATTCGGCATACTGCTTAGCGAAGTGTGGCTTGACGTGCCAATCGAATAAACCATTCATGACGTCCTGGTACAAAAACATCTTTGACGGGTTATATTGAGGAATGAGTACCTTCCCGTCCGGCATGTCCGGTGCATCCATCAGGAACATTCTCTTTAAAGGCTCTTCAATAACCGCCTTTAAAAGGCTGTCGATCGCCTCCTCGTCGTATGTGCCGATAAAATCGGCGACAGAAGCAAGCGCCAGGATCGGCAAAGTCGTATAGATTGAGCACTCGTTTCCATTATCGCCCCATGCGGTTATAAAGAAATCTTTGATTTTATGTTCCAAAGAAGACTCTATAGCAGGAATTGTGTTCCTGAACGACCCTTGTATGGATGGTGCGAATCCCTTCCACCTCCAGGCGCCACCGGCAAAAATTATGGGGTTTTTCGCCTGTTGATGATACGAGAACATGCGGTCATAAACCTCTTTTTCGCAATGATAGTAGTCCCAATAAACGAGTTTTATGCCTTCGGGAATTAGCTTTAAAGTGCTTTTTGGGAGAGGAGTATCACGATAATATTCCTCATTTTCCGAATTAAGGCGGAAAAACATATCCGACCAAATCATTGGTTCAAAATCGTATTTGCCACATATGTCGATAACGCGCTTGATGTGCTCGGAGAATAATTCGACCCTGTCTTTGTAAGGGTGCTTTTCCAAATAACGGCCTAGGCCCATTTCGGTCGACTCATCCATGCCGATATGAATGTCTTTAGACTTAAAACATTCTCTGGAGAATTTGATCATCTCCTCGATAAATTCATAAACTTTTTCCTCATCGGCCAAAAGGGTGGAAGGACCATCGCGTAGAGGGATCATTTTTTCCCAACGGAGAACGCTATGAAGATGTCCTAGCGTCTGAATACAAGGGACAAGTTCAACGCCGAAGCATTCGCCATAGGCGACTATCTCCTTGACGTCCTCCTTGCTGTATCCGCCCCTTAAATATCCAAAATATGGATATTTTTCTAATTGATAGGTGTCCTCGGTATAAAGAAGCAAACGATTTTCGCCCATTAACGCAAGCGTCAATATATAAGCTTTCAGTTGGTCAAGCTTAACAACTCCGTTTCTCGAACAATCGATCATGTATCCATTGGTGGCAAAATGTTTGGTCCAAACAACGTCGAGATCTTTTTGCGAACGTTTCTCTTTTAGAATTGTCAGGGCGCGAAAAAGAGATGATCTTTGCCCGAATTTAATCGTGACATCGTTTCCTTTTTTCTTGACCGAAAGGAAGAATTTGTCTTCCGTTTCTTCGAAAACGATATTTAAACCATCAAAAATCTCTTTTCCAAGTTTTTCTTTGGCTTTTTCTATTGCAATCTCAAAATTCATATTGAACAACACCTTTACTCGTTTGGAACATCTAGGCAATCGCCGCTCGGAACAACGTTGATTCCGTCTATATAAGCATGATACGAATATCGATCCGCCGCGCTTTCAGCGCCCTTGTAATGGGCTTTGACGTTGAACTCATCGAATTTGGCCGCACCGTCTTTGTATAAAGGAGAATCGACGCCCATGATCTTCAACGGGAAGAATAATTGAGTCCATTGGCCAGGATGAGCAACCACTACTGGATTGTTCGGCTCTCCCCAATCAAGATCTATTTTCCCCGGCGAATAAACACGCAAGGAAAACTCTATTTCTTCGGGCGAATCGTTAAAGACGCAGAACGTCAGGACTGCATCCTCCCATGCTTGATCTTTCCAAAGTGGCAGATATGAAGGCGAATTAAGGCACATGATACATCCGCCGGCCATATATTTTTCGCTCGAGCTGAATTGAATCTCAATAGACGATTCTCCCTCGATTATCTTCGACGCATCGTAACATTCAATAAGTTTGAAACCGGTGTCGTACCAAGATGTTTCCACCACTTTTTCTATCGGATCCGGGCAGCGAGTATCGATATCGGGGTATTTGGTATGAGGAACGACGTCGATGCCGTCGACATAAAAATTGAAAGAATACGGGGGTGTGAATTCGTCTTTCGGAGCGCCGGCCCACTGGGTCTTGATAGTTAAAGAATCTTTTCTGGTCCCTTCTTCGTTCTCGAAAAGAGTATGAGTTATGCCGTATTTCTTAAGCGAGAAAAAGATATGGGTCCATTTGCCAGGCTCGGCAATTTGCGGAATCTGTCCGTTTTGGCCCCAATCGATATCCACTCCGTTTTTGACGGATGTATCGACGATACGTAATTGGAATTCAAGATTGTAATCGGTGGGATTATAAATCCAAGCCGCGATTATCGCGTTATCCCATGTTTTGTCTTCCCAGCATTCAAGGCATCTAAAATTGTTTATGCAAAGAACGGATCCACCCCATCTAAAGGCATTGTTTCCTTGGTAGACGACAGATATAGCAGAATGCGAATTCTCGCCTTTCAAATAGGCTTCATCAGTTACAAGTTCTTTTCTAAAACCGGCGTCAGCCCATCCAGAATATCCACCACTAACAAGAAGCTCATCGATCGGATCCCCTTTTTGCTCCACGGGAACCGTTATTGTGTTTTTTCCGACCAAATCGCCTTTTTTCCCAGTCACAACGACCGAAACATCGAATTTTTCAACCGGAGTAAACACAAAGCCATTTACGGGGAGAGAGACTTCGACACCCTTATAATAATCTTGGTAATACGCTTCTATCGAATAGGTAACGCCCTCTTCCATGACGATATTGTCCGAAAAATCGTATTCTACGCCGACATAGGCGGCGACGACGGACTCGGAGAACTCTATATCCAAAATATTAGTTGACGAAGAACAACCGCTTAAAGCGAGAGTGACGAAGAAGAAAGATAAAGAGGTTAGTTTTTTGTTCATTTTAGTCCCCCAATAAAATTCCCATTCCGATCGATAAATTGCCTTCAAACGCTTCTAAAAGGTTCAAAAGTTCAATACGCACAGCGTCGAACTCCTCATCATCGTCGGTTGCTATAACGTTTTTAAAAATGCGATTAAAGTATTTTTGCAAAAGGGTTCTAGCGACGTAAGAGGTTCCACGTAACGAGTTATACTCGTTAACTTTTTGTTCGATCATCCATAGATATTCATATTCTTCATTCGATGCCAAAATCGATTCGAGCCTTAAAGTGGTAATGGGCCCGTTAATGTTGTATTCAACGCCAGGAAAGACCAAATATCCATCCCCTGCGCAATTAGCCCAGCTGATTGGGTCGTGCCAGATATCTCTAGCACTTGTTATTCCCGCCCATGAATATTTGCTGAAATAATTAACGGACCAGAATAGATTTCCCTCGATGTTATAGGAATATTCCATATATGAAAGTATCCTCGAATTAAGGAGATCGGCGTCCAAATGGAATGACACATAGGGGCTAACAGGATCCATACACCCATACCACCAAACGTTTTCTCCACCATCTCTATCGTTCGATTTTTGTCTAGCGGCGTAGAGTTCTCTGCCGGCCGGAGTTTGGAAGTTTTGGTATTGAGGGCACCATGTCTGGACCCCTCCAGTCGTGTTTGTAGCGACCAAGGATTCGTTGTACGGAGTAGTAACGAGGTTTTTGATCTTCAAAAATGAAGACTTAAGATTAGGATAGGCATTGAGTTTCGAAGACAATTCGACTTTTGTGTCGAATATTAATTTATCGTGCTCTTTGACCTTTTCGTAAGCAGAAACAAGAGGTTCGTCATCTACATAAAAAACAACTTTTTTAAAAAGGTCCGTTTCAGTATCTCCGGCTTTCCTGACCTCGACATTTTTCTCAATCAATGCATTTAGATAGTTTTTTACATTGGCGGCCGTGAAACTGTTCCCTACTAACGGCATACGATAGAATGAGACTTTTGGATTGTTGGCCACTCTTTCATATATCGTATTGGCGAAAACTTCCGGAGATGAATGAAATGAGTCAGGCAGATTGTCGGGAGAAATTCTTTTGCTCAGAATAAAATCGTAATATTTCTCATGCATCTCCAAACTGTCGTTTCTCTTCTCGCCATTTCCGATTTGATCGTACCAAATCAAATAACAAGATTGCTTATGGACCTCTTCCGGCATAACGGCGTCATAGATTTTGATTTCGAAAGGAATTGTAGTTCTTTCTTCGTCCAAAATGAGAGTGCCTTCACCTTTGTATATTCCGGCTTTCATATCTTTCGTCGTCAAAAGATTGATGTACAAAGATTGGTTCATCCCTTTTTTAATCTGGTTTTGTCTACGCCACTTGTATTTATCCAAAGGAATGAGAGCGTCTGGATATAAGCCTGAATACGCGCTTTTTTCATTGGACCCAAAAACATCCATGTACCAAGCCGCAGCAACAGAGAAATTCTCGGCTTTGATCACGTTTTTTCCATCGCTAACGTCGGGGAGAATAAAATCGAAGCTGTTTATGTTCCTTTTTGGATTGATCATCAGCTGAACGCCTTCATTCTCTCCTTTGAGGCAATTGAATCTTAATGTGCAATCCCTATTTCTATATTGCTTATTTTCTTCGATCACATCGCCGTATTCATCCTTCTCGGCCCTGTAGTCCCAGTCAGACATAAGATTCTCGGTTGAATGCGCCCAAAAAAGATCCGTTGAAGGAGTATCTTTCGCACCACAAGAAACAAGAGACAAACACGTAGCGGACAAAGACAGAACTTTAATTAAATCTTTTTTCATATCATTATCCTTTCAAGCCACCGGCATTGGTGTTTTCCATAATTATTTTTTGGAAAGAAACGAACAAGATGAGTATTGGGGCGATAGAGATAACAACGACCGCCAAGTAAGCCGGAACCGAGATGCGGCTCGCGTCGTTTTGAAGTTCATAAACCGCTAAGGCGAGAGTCTGATGGCTCGGCAAATACAAATAAGCGGTCATATAGTCATTCCAAGCGCCGATGAAGTTAACCACGAATAAAGACGCAAGAACTGGTTTAACTTGGGGAAGCATGATTCTGACGAATGTTTTGAAATGACCAGCCCCATCGATAAAGGCGCTTTCGGCATAGCTCCACGGAACGGATTTGAAAGCCGAATAAAGGAGGAGGAACGAAAAACCGAAACCGCCAAACCAGATCGGCCATATCAATAACGGCTTATCGCCAATCTCGAGGGTTCTCCAAACCAATTGGTACATGCCAGTAATCGACCCAACGAGCGGAATGACTTGGATCAATATTACGGCGGCGTAAATAAACCCGCTCATTTTGAAACGGTATTTGGACACCACATAAGCCGTTAAGCTGGAAGCGATAAGGCCAAGAAGCGTCGACACCGTCGACATCCAGACAGAATTCCAAATGGCCTCGAAAATATTCGAAGTGCTTGTTTCCATCATTTCGAATAGTTCCTGGTAGTTTTCTAAAGTCCAAACAGAGGGCCAGGCAAATGAGTTAGCTTTGTATTCGGCGACAGGCTTGAACGAATTAATAACAGCCCAATAAAGCGGGAACATCAGCGTGAATCCATAGATCAGGAACACCACTAGCATTATCCAAAGGGTGACGCGCTCACTCTTGGTTTTCTTTTTCCAATTGCGGGACCAAGTTTTAAAACTTGTTTTCTTGTTGGTTATTTTTGTATCTCTAGAGAGAACGATCAAATTTTCCTTTATCATATTTCCCTCCTTAATACTCCACGCTATCGCCGATCTTGTTCAAAAGATAACGGACAAGCAAAACAAACGGCAAACCCACAGCCGTGAAAATCAAACCGACCGCCGCTGGGTAATTGAGGTTTGATCCCTGGTTCACTCTCGACAATATAAACCAACCTATCATTGACGCTTCTTTTTTGTCGGGAGCCAAAATCATTACCGGACCATAGGTTACGAATATTCCGGCCAAAGAGAAGACGACCAACGTTGAGACGGTCGGCCAAATCAAAGGAACCACGATATCGGTGAATTGCTTAAAAAATCCCACTCCATCGATGTCGGCGCTTTCAAATATCTCGTTCGGAATGCGCTTCATGGCGCCATGGAACATAATCATGTTGATGCCGACGCAAGTCCAAATTGAATATAAGACAACCATTAAGAAGGCCGTGTTTCCGTGGGCAAAAAGTCCACGTTGAGCGACCTCTTTAGAAATCCACCCCCAACTATTCATGAGCTGAAACAGCGGGCCTTTGGAATCAAGGAGTTTTTTGTAAAGAGTGGCCATAACCGTTCCACCGATGATCGAAGGAAGGTAAAAGACGACTTTAAACACGCCGTTTAGAGGGACTTTTCTATAAAGAATGTAAGAAAAGAAAACGACAATGGGCGTACAGACGAAAATGTTGACCGCGAAATATATCAAACTATTCACGATCGAATAAACCAATTCGTTTTGCCTGCCAAGTTCATCGTTTTGGGTAAGGTCGGTGAAAAACTTCCTGAAATTCTCAAGAGTGAAAGAACCACTGGCGTTTCTAAACCCCATGACAATTGAATCAAAATTTGGCACAAGCCAAAAGACCGCGAATTGGATAAGCGGGAGAAGGAGCATGAATATCACAAATATGATTTCGCTCCGGCGCCTAGTCATCCATCTCTTCTTCGCGTTGTCGGGAGTGAGCGGCAACGGTTGGTTGTTTCTTGAAAATTCGTTTTCCATCAAAACCTCATCAATAAATAAAGCTCATATACGTCGACCAGTTAGAAGTCATGTATTCCTTTTCTTTGGTGAAGATGTAGTCGGCATTAAGTTTCTTATCTTCAGCCTTGTCCAACATAATCGTGTAGAAAGTCGTTGGATGCACCCAAGTAGGAACGTTGAATAAGCGCATGGAAGAAGCGGCCCTAATATCGTTCGGGCAGCCTTCCCCTGTAATCATGTTGACCTTTTCGAAATCATAGACATTGTCGATTGATTTCTGGAAATTCGTATTTGTATCGCCTTCCTGAACGTCGTATTTAAGCGGGAGGTTGGCGTAAGCGTTGTTTCTAAAGAGACGGCACCCTTCATTGCTATACATAAACCTGACAAAGTGCTTAGCGGCTTCTTTGGCATCGGCGTATTCGGGGATTATCAAGTCATGGGAAGCGCCTAGACAATCATGAATTGAGCGAGCTTCCTTGACTTTGGCGATGACTTGATCGGTTGCGGCCGGCACAATCGCTTTGATTTCAGATTCATCCTTCTTCTCATCGATGGCTTTAACCAAATTGTGAAGCTGTTCTTCGGTTAATCCGTTATCGGTTCCGATCGAAGAAAGAATCGGGGTTCTCAGCATTTCAACATTTTTTGCTTTGTCAAAATCTTGGCCCTTCATCTCGTTCAAAAGCCAATCTCCGTCAACCATAAAGGCGCTTTTTCCCGATAAGAAGTCGTCTTGGGCTTCCATGTGATCGAGCTGAGCCGATCCGTCGGGGGAGTAATCAAAATCCAAAAGCTCAACCATAGCTTCAAGCGATTTCTTTATTCCGACATCCTCGTAGACCTGATAGCCCTTATCCCTGATAGTGCCGGACTCCGGCTGACATTTCATGAAATTGTTGAAAGAAGTGGCCGAAGAATATTGTGCAAACCATGTTTCGTATAAATACGACCAATAACCAGAGGCGTTTCCGCCAGCCCAGCTATACGGATAAATCCCGTCGGCGGCGGTATGGGTTTTAATTGTTTTTATGGCGTTAATAAGCTCGTTACTTGTAAGCGGGACCTCAATATTGTATTTCTCGAGTATTGACCTATTCATGAATAGACCGGTTACCGCATCTGCCCAAGGGAGCTTATATACATTGCCGCGCCATTTCTCGACCAGTCCTTGATAGGTGCTGGAATCTTCATATCCAGCAAAGAGCCTTTCACGTATTGTTTGGGATTCTTCGCGTCCATCGGAACCAATGGCTTTGGAATCCAAAATGGAGCTAAGCTCTTCGAGAAGCACTTTTTTGTCGGTTCTCAGCACCGATTGAGATTTGCCGATCAAAGTTTGAAGATCGGCGTTGGAAGTGAAATAAAGGTCAATCTGGTTCGTTTTCGGAGTCATGATCTCTTGCTTAGCCTTTGTCGGCATGTTGGCAGAAGCTTCTTCGATTTTGACCTTCTTATCAGGGAATGCGGCTTCGTATTTTTCTATCATCTTTTCGAGCCAAGTAATTCCGTATCCGGCTTTGTAGACCCTGATTTGTATCGTGTTATCACCACCAACCTCGGTCTTTTTGCCGCATGACGTCAAAGCCGCCGCTGCAATTGTGCCTAAAACAACGGCTAACATCGCTTTTTTAACTTTCATAAAGTTTCCTCCGCAAAGCTGTAAAACAAAATAGTCTATTTGTGCTTTCATTATAAGCGTGCGTGCGGCAGTATACAAAACTATTTTTCAATTAAGTTTAAAATATATTCAAAAAGAAAACCGTCCTAAGGACGGTCTTGTTTTAGTAACAATATTCTAGTTGTTCAAGCAAATGTGACCTAAACGATTCAAATTGAGATGACTTATAGCCAGTCGATGATGTGTGGCCTCTGGTCAACAGAGTCATTCCCGCAAACATCTTGGCGGTTTCCTCATTTATGAGATCTTTGGCGCTCTCTATGGAAGAACCGGTCCTTTCGTTGTATTCATCGAGATGATGATCTAACTGATAGAACAATTCATAGTCCTCGTAAGAATTGCGAATGTTCTCGAGTCTTAATGTGGTAATCGGACCATAAACGTTATATTTGGCACCCGGATAAACAAGCTGACCATCGCCACAAGGACCACTGGAGCCACTCTTTGGGTTATTCCAAACATCCCTTGGAGTGAAAACCTGGTGGTCGTCGACCGAGAACAAATCTGTGCAAAAATATAATTGTCCTTCGATGTCATATTCATATTGCATCCAAGGAATGATCCTTTGCCCTAACAACGGGGTGTCGGTGTGGTAAGACGGATAAGGCAATTTGGGGCTAACGCATCCATAGAACCACAAAGTATCGAACCTTCTACGGTAATCGGCGAGTATGGACGCATCGTTTAATAGGCCAAACTGAGGAGCCGGAATGTCTACATAGGTGCTATTTAAGAGATCCTTATATAGCCCTTGGCCAGAGATAGTTTTATATTCGCAGCCATGTGGCATGATGTTCCTAACATTTTCAAGCCCATTCTTAATGACAGGATACCCTTCCACCAGCGGAGATAGAGTTTGCTTTGCATTAGCAATATAAGACTGAACTTGTTTGGCGTTTTTCCATCCTTCCGGCTCGCGATTGGTTATCGTCGGCTCAGACGGCTCGTCAATTAAATAGAAAGCCGCTTTTTCAAAGAAATTCACATGATTGCCGTTATTCCATTCAACTATGTTTCTCCTCACCAAAGCCGATAGGTAACCTGTTATGTCTTCGGCCGTGCGGTCGGACGGAATCCTGTAAATAGAAACTCTTTGGTCTGGCATAATTTTGGTTGCGAAATTCTCGGCGAAGGAATCGTAACTATCCAAATCGCCTATCGTCCATTTGTTCCAATCGTAATTTCCGTCGGCGCTTATTCCTCTATTAAGGACGAAGTCGTAATAAGCCTTTCTCATGTTGGCCGTGTAATATTCGCTGCCTTCGCCAAGCTTAACTTGATCATACCAATTCAAGAACAAAGTCTTGGCGTGGTTCGCACCACTTAAAAGAACGTTGTAAACCGTGACTTTCATCGGCACGGTGTAGTCAACGCCGTTAATTGTCAAGATTCCATTTCCAAGATACGTGCCGGGCGTTTGGTCTTTTGGAATTCTACAGTTAACCCATATGGCTTGCTGATTGCCCAAAGTCACATTGTTTTCAGCGGCGTCTATCCTCTTGTCGATGGGGATAAGGGCGTCCGGATACCAACCATCGCCCATATGGCCCGTTTTCCCCGACTCGTTAGTTTCCACGCAATTCATGTAATGCGCGGTCAAGACTTCGAAATTTGCGGCGGTGATAACGTCCCCTTGGGAAGATCTAAGGGTGCCGGGCCTAAAATTGTAAGAGGCGACCTCGGAACGGGCCTTAATCATAAGCTGCGATGAATCGGTTCCGTTCCTTCCGTCTTTGAATTCAAGAGGACTCACCGCGCTTATTTCGCGCCCGACTATTGTGGAATCGGAACGTCTGATGTTTTCGGTGTCATAAGCCTGCCACATATCAAACGATGAGGCCTCTCTCTCGGGGTAATAGAAAACGTCATCCACCCAGACGGTTTTATCGAAATTGTTGTCCCCATTTACATCCTGATACCCGAATCCGATTCTGATGGGGGATTGGCCAAATGAGAAAGAGGCGGATACATCTTTAGAACCCGGCCATGTCGGTAATTGGGAAAAATCGATAGAAGCCTGCCACCACCCGTTATCAAGCGGCGTCGTGATTATGTCTTTGATCGAAGCCCCGTTCCAATTGCCATCGAACAACCTTAGCACCACTTTTTTGGTCGGGAAATCGCCCTGGAACAGGAATTTCGCCTCCAATCGACCGGAATTCATGACGATTTGAGAGGATTGGGCGGCAGTTGGGGCAAAAACCACTCCATAAGAGTTTTGCCATGCTTGAGTCGTGTTGTTTCCATTTAAAACGGTTTTTAAAGAATTGAATGATGATTCGCTTGCGGTGTATGAATAATCGTAATACCTATCCACTCCTGCCGACATTCCGCCGTCTTGAGAAAGGTTCTCTAAGCCCATAGCGTAGGTTTCCTTGCCACTTTCCCTAAACTTTATATTGTCAAAATAAGCCTTAGCTTGGCTTGCTTTGGAATTATCAGCATCGAAACCGAGTCTAAGCCTAATAATCTGATTGGCGGTCATCGAAAGATTGGAAAAATCAAAAGCAAAGCGATACCAGCCATCTCTAAGGGCCTCCCCAACGACAGTTCTGCTATAGTTGGTCGACCAATCTTGCCAAACCTCCAAATAAATCGTCGAAGGAGATGAACATCCAATCAATTTATAGTCAAAGGTCAAAAGCCCCTTTGAGAAGTCGCTCACAACGTATTGATAGAAGGATTCTTCATGCTGAGGGCTCAATGAGACGAACCAATGAGCGTAGCTTTTCTTGGAACTTTGAGGGGTTGCGACGAGAGAGGATGATGAAACTCTTCCGAAAACCGTTTTATTGTCAAAGGTCACATCGACGTTTTCCATGCCGACATCACGCGTCATGTTTTCGAGCCCTTTTGACATAGGTTCTCCAGTCGCTTCCTCCGACATTGTGTGAAGCGAATAATCGACATCATCCAAAAGAACATAAGCTGTGTCTTTGTTGGACGAAGATATGCCGTCCGGCCTAATGTTTATGCGAATTATATCGTCGCATTTTTCGAACCCGATTGAAGAAAAATCAAGACGATAGCTATACCATCCGCCAACGCACGAGGAGCTTCTATCCATCGGAATATACGTGCTGTCCTTCCAGGTAGACCCTATTGCGCAAACGGACAATGTCTTATCGCTCACATCGTCTGAGAACTTGGCTTTAAGAGTTAAGACCGCTTTTTCGAAACTGGGATTTTCTTCGGCAAGGTGAGTAATTGTGTTTTTGGCCGTATTCAAAGAAACATAATTATTGGTTGTTTCATTGAACCGAAGTTTAAGTGACCTTTTCGAACCCGAAGAGGCCACATTTCCTTCCCCGATGGCAAAAGAAGTTGTAGCGAATCTACCCAACGTTCCCGAATCGATATAGGAGTTTTCCAAACCCTCATCGAGCGTTTCCACGTTTACGTCCATGTCGGCCGACACACAGTCATAGAAAATGGTGATTTTCGCAATAATCGAATCCGAATTAGCCCTAAGTCTTATTCTATTCGGTCGAGAAGACGAGTATTGGTATTCCCCGCTAGACGTAAATGTCGCATCGGATCCATACATTGGAGTTTCCAAATCGGTTGGCTCGGCGTAGCCATGATATAAATCGACGGATCCAGAAACCATCTCCACTTTCACTTTTTCGATTCCGTGAATGATGGTCAAAGTTTGCAAATATCCGTTTTTGGAGATGGCGATTTTTCCGCTTCCGTTGTCCCAATTAACTCCCGAAGAAGAATCCCCTTTGATCCAAATATCGTTTCCAGAATTTGTCTTCACCACTCCCCCAATAGACGGATTGGAAGAGGAGATTACCAAAGAGTTGGGATTGGTTGCATCTGCATTAAAAAACGGAAACGAGGATTTTTGGCTAAACATGGACACTCCGGTCAGAACGGTGGCGCAAATGGACAAAGCCGATGCTGACAAAAGTATGCGGTTCTTGATTCTCATAGCTTCAACCTCATTCTATCTAGATAGATATTAACTTGTTAAAGTTGCCTTGCAATTATTTTTTAAACTTTGTTGAAAAATTATTGAACGATTCGTTCTGCCAACAAGCAGTTTAGTGATTCATTATCAAAAAAATCATATGCAGATACTTTAATTTGGAAAATCTCTTCCGCCGGCAAATCCGACCGGTCGATTGAGAAATGCATCAGATGGGCATTGTCATCGTATTTGTAATAATGGGAAACGAAATCGAATGGTTTTTCATTAACGGAAATCCTATACCTTTCGCAGCAATTAAAGTCGACCACGTCGGGGAAACGGACAGTCAACTCAGCCGACGATAAAGTCCACTCGGCTTTGGCTTCTTTGCTCCACGACAAGCCATTTTGTCCGTAAAGCATTTTGGCCCACTCACCGTCGCCAAATCGGCTATTCGTATAACGAAAACCATCTTTTTTCGGCGAATGAGGAAAACTCCATTCCATGCCAATTCTTTTAGAACCTTTTGAGCCACCAGAGAAATAACGATTAATTTTAACGTTTCCATTTTCGTCTACGTCAACCAACTGAATGTGAGGGGTTGCGTTATATCCTTGGGCCACCTCCCCTATCAACGTGTCCTTCGAACCGCTTCCGCTTTTAAGATTGTAATAAGATTCTCCTCTACCCATTAAGGCCGACCTTGAAACGTGGCGGGAATAAGAAGAGGAGCCGATGTTGATCGCCGTGTAGTCGACTTGACTTATAGTCCTTTCATTTACCCCGGAATAATGTGTATCACCGGTGAAAATGAAAGCTTGGGGATATGGCTTCAGCAATTCATCGATTGATTCGCTATAAGGGCCAGCCCCTTGTCCAAAAGAATAGCTAACTTCTTTAATCGCATAATGGTTGGCCACAAATATCGGACCTCCGTTTAAAACGGACGGCAATTCGGAAATCTCCTTTAGCCAGCCCTTTAATTCAGTTTCCTCAGGGTAAGAAAGCATTCCTCCCGAGTCAGATCCCGATATCGAAAGAAACGGTATTCCGTTTATGACTTTATAGAAATCGGCTCCGGTTTTCGAGGTTTGGCCGACAACGCTAAAAGTTGCTTCTTTTTTGAGACATTTCGATTTGATTCGCCCGTATTTTTTGAACAAGGCAATCGCTTGGTCGCTTTGTTTTTCGTAAGCATCGTTTGTGTACCATTCGTGATTTCCCATCGAATAAACGAATTCTGGATATTGATTTTCATCTTCTCCATAAACTTCCTTAAGGATTGAATTGGCCCTTTCATAATACGAAGAAACCGCATTGTTTACTAAATCCCCAGAAATCACGACGACATCAACGTTGTTTTCTTTGCAAAATAAAAAATGACTCTTTAGAAAGGGTATCGCATTTTCTGTGGCGCCTGAAGTAACGGCACTAGTGAGTTGGTTGTCTGCAAAAACGGCTATACGCGTCGGCTTACATTCGCTTCCTGAGCAGGAAAAGCAAAAAGGGGTCACCAGAAACGTCAAAAATGACAGCGGCCCCAATTTGCTTTTGTTCATATTTTTCTTTCCGTTTCCGGATCAAACAGGTGGACTTTCTTTTCTTTAATTCTCAAGTTGATCATGGTTCCGGTTTTTAGAAGTTCCTCGGTTTGTATTTTGGACAAGACGTCCTTATTGCCGAAATCGAAGTGGATGTAGTATTGATCGCCCAAAAGCTCGGACAATTTGATTTCCACATTCATAGACCCTTTTTCCGATGGTTCGCACTCGATTATATCTTCGGGACGAATTCCGAAAACTATTTCATGTTCGCCCCCATGGACGATTGCATCGATTCTTTCGATGAAGGCGCGTTTTTTCGGCATGAAAGCCTCGAACTTCTCATTGAATTCCTCGACGTCTTTTTGCTTATGGCGATGCTTGAAGAAAGCCTCTTTTTCTTTATTGAGTTTTTCTTCATATTCCGGAAGCATTCTCGTTTCTTTGATTAAGAGTTCTCGATAGAACTTGTCGTGGCATTCCACCTGTTCTTGACTAAGTTTATAAGTCACGCCATCAGGAAAGGTGATAACGCCTTTACCGTAAACGCCTTTGATTAAGTTCATGGCCGGAGAGCCGATGAAAGAGGCGACGAAAAGGTTTGCAGGTTCGCGATATATCTCGATTGGAGTCCCGATTTGTTGGACATAGCCCTTTTTCATGACGACGATGCGATCAGCCATCGTCATAGCCTCGGTCTGATCGTGTGTGACATATATTGTCGTTGCTTTCAATTTTTTGTGGAGCCTTGCTATCTCGGCTCTCATTTGGACGCGCAGCTTAGCATCGAGGTTCGAAAGAGGCTCATCCATCAGGAAGATTCTGGCATTACGAACAATGGCGCGCCCTAAAGCGACACGCTGACGTTGGCCTCCGGAAAGTTCCTTGGGTTTTTTGTCAAGTTGGTCTTCTATTTCCAATATTTGGGCGGCAACATGGACTCTTTCGTCAATTAATTCCTTGGAGAAATGACGTACCCCCAACGCAAAAGCCATATTTTTATAGACGGTCATATTCGGATAAAGGGCGTAATTCTGAAACACCATGGCGATGTCGCGCTCCTTCGAAAGAAGGTTGTTGGCATATTCGCCGTTGATGTAGAGTTCGCCCGAACTTATGTCCTCTAAACCGGCTATCATTCGCAGCGTCGTGGACTTTCCGCATCCGGATGGACCAACGAAAACGACAAACTCGTTTTTCTTTACCGTGAGATTAAAATTGTGGACGGCGTGGAAATTGTTGTCATAGACCTTGTTGACGTCCCTTAGAACGACATATTGATCGTCATAAGGGCCGGGTTTTGTTTTGTCCTCAAACGTTTTCTCGATCTCTTCTTTGCTGACTTTTTGCCAAGGGAATCTCATGCTTTGTTCCTCCGATTGTGACCTTAAAGAATAATTTTAATTATGAGTTTTT
Source organism: Bacilli bacterium (assembly GCA_024409055.1). Classification (GTDB taxonomy): domain Bacteria; phylum Bacillota_I; class Bacilli_A; order RFN20; family CAG-826; genus Alloenteromonas. The sequence continues at coordinate 5,797 of JAKSUL010000007.1, read as the reverse complement.
CGAAATGTAATCGAATATCCATTCATATATGCCGGCCGTCCAACCCATCATTTCTTTATTTGGGTATTCTTTCTTACTGGCGACCTCATCCACCACGGCGTTATATGTTTCCCATAAATGACCGGCTTTCATATACGATTTTGAGCAAAGCTCAAGATATTTCGTTCCGACTCGCATCGCGTTTTCTTTCATGCCGAGGGCGGATAATCCCCAAAAACATATCCCGTTATCATACGGCCAAGAAAAAGGATAAGCCGCTTGATAGGATATTTTGTCGCCATAAGGAGAGGTGGAAGCTATGCCATAGGCATATTCAACTTTAGAAAGAACCTTTGAGCAACCTTTCCGGTCATTGGAGATTCCGACGATATAAGGGAAGAATTGGCCGGTGAAATATAAATCGGTGCGTTCGAAGGTGTTTTTCTTGAAATTGTAATCGAAATACACGCCTTCTTCCTTGCAGTAAAGAAGCTCTTCTATTAGTTTCTTCCTCTTTTGGCGCGCGAGTCTATATTCTTTTTCCATCTCCGGCTCAAACAAAACCGCCCAATCGGCCATGTTGCCTTCCATGGCAAATAACAAGCAGTTTAGATCGATCGGGCATATTTCATTTCCGTCAGTCCCATAACGAGGGGAAAAATCAAGCCCGCTCTCGGCGCAGGCGTTATAAGCGCTGCCGTCGTGCATTTTCATTTTTGGCGAGGCGTTAGGGTCGATTTCTAGCCTAGTGGCGACATAGTCATAAAAATCGATACACTCTTGATCGGTTTTATCGTGATGGTGATAACGGTTTAATCCACAAGGGGTGATTCTTTCGCGCATCCAGAACGAATATTCCACTTTCAAAGTGAAATAAGCAGAACGCAGCCATTCGAGGTCTTTGGTCTCTGCGAAAATGTCCTTGACCATCAAGTGGAGATACGGGGGCTGGGAATTGTGTTTTACCCCAGGATACGAATTCGAATTAGGCACATGACCATATTTGTTACACAAATAAAGTAAATTTGACGTGTTAGATTTAGCCAGATCCACATACCCGTCTAAGATCAGCCCTTTATTCGTGTAATATGTGTCCCAATAAAAAAGACACAAAAACAAGCCATCGATGCAAGGCGGGACGAAAGGATACGGAATCGCGTATTCGCCTTCGTGATTCTCCTTCACTCCGTCCTTCCACCGCTTTTTTATGAAATCGTGGGTTTTTTCAAATTCTAGTTTCATTTTCCGACGATAGTATACAACTTTTTTCAACTTAGTTTAATAATTACTTTATTCTCATTTACCCAGCAATTACAATATTAGTCAACAGCACAAAACACGATAGCTTTATATTTATATTAGATATAAGCAATGGAGGCAATCGATGGCTCGAAAAATCGTCATAAATACCGGCGCCGTTTATCGTTTGGGGGATGACAAAAAAGTCCTTCGCTTAATTAAGGACGCAGGATTCGACGCCTTCGACCTTTCCCTTTACTGGAAGGGAACCGTCGAGCATATCGGGGAAGGCGACGATTTTCTTAAAAAAGCCGGAGAGTTAAAAGAATACGCCGACTCCCTCGGGTTGGAATGCCGAATGACCCACAGTGACTTCTTCCACGGCAACGACGCGAATACAAACAAGATACGCGACGAACGAATGCGCAAGGATATGAAAATATCGGCCTTGTTCGGAGCCAAATACATAGTGGTCCATCCGGTGTTGGATTATAGTTACGAAGAGAACATATCATTCGTGAAGAAGTTATGTCCACTTGCCAAGCAACTCGGCATATCCATAGCGATAGAAAACGTTTGGACCGTTAACGAAAACGATAAAATCGCGCCAATGTGCACTTCCACTCCCACCGGAATAGTGAAATTCCTAAACGACGTTGGAGACGATAATGTCGTTGCGTGTCTCGATATCGGGCATGCAGAAATGAATCAAATCGGAACTACCGCGGTCGACATGATAAGGGCTCTAGGGCCAAAAGTGGCTTGTCTTCACATCCACGATAACGACAAATGGTGCGATTCTCATCAAATGCCGTATACCCAAAAAATCAATTTCAAAAACGTTTTGGACGCCTTGAAAGAAGTCAACTATAAAGGTGATATAACATTTGAGGTAGAAACATGCTATTGGAGAGGCGAAGACCCATCCGCTTCTCTCCCGTTTGAACTTTATCCAGCCTTTCTAAGGTTGGAGCTAGAAATCGGACGATATTTCCAAAAATACTTAGACAGTGAGGAAAACATATGAAAAAATCGATTAAATTCCTATTCGTCGCGTCTGCACTTGGGATGCTTTTATCCTCATGCGGCCAACAAACCGGACCTTCCCTTCACGAAATAAAAATAGCAAGTGATGCAAAGGTGGATTATGAGTATAACGAAGATTTCGTAAAACCAACTGTAACAGCCATCTATGACAACGCCTCGACAAAAACCGTGACCGACCAATGCGTGTTCGCCGGTTTCGATTCATCTGTTTCCGGTGAGCATTTGGTCAGCGCTTCATACACCGAGAAAGATATAACGAAGAAAGCCACCTACTTGGTGAACGTCTCCCCCAGGGTGGCCGGATTAGACCACATCGAAATAGGGGATGACGCCAAAGTCATCTATCGATACGAGGAGGATTTCGTTAAGCCGACAATCACAGCCGTTTATGACGACGAGACAAAGGAAGACGTCACCACCTCCTCGACGTTTGAAGGATACAACACTTCTATTCCTGGAGTCCAAACGGTCACAGTTACCTTCATGAACAAAAAGGCGACATACACCATCACCGTCAACGATCCGGTCGTCTGTGAAAAAATTGAAATCGTCGGCACCCCAAAGGCCTCTTATAAATTCGGCGAAGAACTTCTAAAACCCGAAATTAGAGCCATTTATTCCGACGAAACAACCGAAACCGTGACCGAAAAATGCGAGTTTAAAAATTTTGACTCAACTCAAGTTGGTCAGCAAACTATTGATGTCTATTATTCTTATCGAGGAAAGCAAGTTACGACGTCTTTCCAGGTGACTATAGAAGAACCAGTTACCGCTCTTAAGTTCGCCATATTTGCCGACGTTCAGCTTACGGGCGAAACCGCCATCGCAGGAGAATCCGTCACCAATCAAGGTAATACAGCCAACGCTCCTCTCGCCTTGAAAAACCACCTCCAATACATAAAAGATCAAGGAATAGAGGTTGTTTTGATGAACGGCGACATCACCAACCAGGCCAACGAACACTACTATGAGTATTTTGAGAAAATCCTAGAATCGGTCTACGGAAAAGACGAATCGACCTATCCAGAATTCGTCTGGAACATGGGGAACCACGAATGGTGGTGGGGAACGACAGAGAAGGAAGAAGGCGGAGATGCCGTATCCTTATTCAAAAAATACGCAAGAATCAATTCAAGCAACTTGGTTGCTGAAAGCAAAGTTAAGTATCACAATAATCCAAACGTCAGCATCCCTTCATATTACAAAGTAATTAATGGCGTGCCCCTACTCGTCGTTTCTGGCGAAAATTCGTGGGGTGAAATCGGGGACGAATACTATGCGGAGCTTCAAGGCTGGTTAAACGATATCAAGTCATTGCCATCCGTGCAAAAAGGAGGACCGATCTTCGTTCAATACCACTACCCTCTTACGACTTCCATGACGTACGGACAAGGAAGCCATTCTGAGTATTGCGGCAAATTGGAGGAGCTTCTTAAAGACACTCCGAACGCCGTTGTCTTTACCGGGGACACTCACTTCCCGGGCGTCAACGAAAGAGCCATCAATCAAGTCGATTTCACCACCATCAACCTCGGAACGTCGTCATATTCGAGGATGGTCGACGAAAGCGCCGTCATATGCAGCGATTTCGATAACGTCGGTGGAGGATCCGCTTCGTCCAAAGCCGACAAAATGTTCGGCAACATCAAATTCAAAGAAGCCTATACGCCGACTATTCAAGTGGTCGAGGTTTCGGATGCCGGATATTACACAATCGACCGATATTTCACCGAATCCGGCGGAAACGCTAGAAAAGTTGGCGAACAATGGAACTTCCGTCCGATAAAATCAAAAGAAAATTTCGTCTATACAAACGCCAGGTTCCAAAGCGTTGATGCGGCTAAATCTTTATACGGAAAGGAAGGCCTCGACTGGGGCGAGAACGACGAGCTTACGTTTGGCGTCGACAAAGAAAACAGGAAGATGACGGTCCTTTTTCCAGATGTCATCGATCACCATTTTGTGGAACACTATCAAATCAAAGTGAACGGAACCAAAATCTATGACGAGGTTTCCAATTACTACAAATACCCAGAGAGCAGGGAAAACAATTACTACATCCTTGAGGATATTCCTCAAGCGGATTCCTACGAAGTCGAAGTTGTGGCTTACGACTTCTATGACAACCCAAGCACGAACACCCTCATCTCCACCACGGACAACCCCGAGAAATGCGTTGATCCAATCGATTATCAGGCCACTCTTACATACACGGACATCACTACAAGGAATAATTTCCAAGAAAAAGAGGAAGGTTCCGCTTCCTCCATCGAATACTATTACCGTGGCAAGGATACCTACAATTACGGCGCCATATTAAACCGCCTCATCTGCAAAGAGGCTGGTTATGTGGATTGCAGCAAATTCCTGACTTTACAAGATCAAACAGGGGTGTGCCCAATCGTTACGATGGACGTCAAAAACAATAACGCTTCCAACCTAGTCATGGGCCTTACCGTCGTAGATGGAAACGGAGACTGGAAAACGGACTTCGGAAAAGAGTATCAAAAGAGCGCGGCTCCAGGGGAATGGACCAAACTTGAATGGAACTTAAGCGATCTATTCGGCATAACTTCCAAAAACGAAATTTACATGGTCGCCATTAAAGCGAAGCTCGAAGATGCTCAAAGCGATGGCTATGAAATGTCGTTCTTGCTCGATAATATCGACATTACGTTCAAGGAATCGCCAACGCCAGAACGTCACGCGAAACGTTTTGAAGCCGGGATCGGAGACGCGGTTGACATCGCTCCGGTCCAGTTAAGCGAATCCCTTGTCATCGATTTCAAATTCGATAGCGACGATGGGCACGCCTCCTTAATGCTCGGAGACGGTTGGGGCGAATATTTCGGTTATTTCGATGTTTCGTCCAATTCATTCGGGACGATTTATAACGGCGTATACGCAAGTACCACCTCCGATGGATTTATAAGAGTGACCTTCAACCCTCAAGCCATAGACAAGAAAAGCGGAAATCCCCAAAAAATAAACCTCGTCTACATCCGTGGCGATTGGACGACAGTTTCTGGCTATTACGAAGTAAATCCAAAAACAGGCGACGTTGTTCGCGGGAAGGAATTCTCTGCTGGTAAAAATAACTCCACCGATTTAAAAGGCGATCAGATTAAATACGTCGCCACCGACACTTTTGTCCTCGATATAAAATTCATGAGCGGAGACGACACTTTCGTTTCGTTCATGCTCGGAGAGGGGTGGAATTCGTACTTTGGATATTTCAAAATATTCGCCGATGGCCACATGGCGAGCGCCTATAATGGCGTAACCTCAGAAAAACTTTCGGATGGATATTATCGCTATTCATTCAAATTAAGCGAGGTAACCGAAGTCGGCGATAGGCCGGCCCCCTCAGAAAAGATAACGTTGTTTCATGTCGAAGGGGCGCGCACTACCGCATTTGGATATATCGACATCTGCCCCTCTATCTAATCATCTAAAAAGAGCGCATCATAGCGTTCTTTTTTTTAATCGTTCATATGATCTTTAGACATTTGGAGTGGACGGTTTACTTCAA
>JAKSUL010000069.1 GCA_024409055.1 Bacilli bacterium | reverse complement strand
AACAAATCGGCGTTATTAATTCGCTTGTTCTAATAACATGGGCTTTTTTATGGAGAGTTCGTCTTCGTATCTTCTATATGTCCTCTTTTGAATATTTGATTTGGCCGGTTGTGTTCCTGGATAACATTAAAGGCACACGATGGATCTCAATCTTGATGCTTAGCAACGGATATGGATTAAGCTCGTCGCACAGGGGTGCGTCTTCTTATCGCCTTCTTGGGAAGGGTCTCCTTTGTTCTTCACATATTTGCGAAGTCAATTGCGGATTGACCAATTAGTTTCTTTATTAACAGACAATATGGACGTGAAAAGGAGAAAAAAGAAAAATGGAAATCGATTTGAAAGATTTATGGTCTTTGGCCGCTATGATCGCCGTTAAGGCCCACAAGAAGCAAAAAAGGAGAAATGGGGAGCCTTATGTCAATCACCCCCTTAGACTCAGGGATAGATTCATCAACTTGCTGAAACCCTACAAAGAAAGCGATATGGAAATGACGGAGCTATTGGGCATCCCTTCTATCGGTGTTGTGGACGTCTGCTTGCTTCACGATGTCATAGAAGACACCGACTTAACCATGGAAGACATAAGAAAACTTTATGAAAACAAAGGGGCTTTGGAATATTTCGATGAATGCGTAAAGGAGCCGCTTCGCTTAATTACTCACATCAAGTCTAAACCGTATGACGTTTATATAAATAAACTCATCAAGGATCCGGTCGCATCCTTAGTGAAGAGGCTAGATTTAGAGGATAACTTGAACTTGTGCGGCTTAGACGAAATAAACGAAGAAGACATAGATAGATCTAAGCGATACATCGAATACTTCAAAAGGATCGATGATGCCCACCACTTCTTGGACAAGTTCGCTAGCTATAGGGAATGGTTCACCGCTAGAGGGCCAAAAGAATAGAAAGCCCGAAGATTATCAAAAGACATCCATCGTCTCCGGTGGATGTCTCATTAATCAACGGTGATATCGGTCCACTCGCTCTTCTTTGTTTTCTTTTTAGGCGAAGAAGGACGAGAAGGATTCTTTTTAGGTGATGGGCTACTCTTTTTGTTCGTTCCGGCCGCTTTGACTTTATCAACGAAGCCTAAGACTGGGTTCTTTTGCTTATTTGAGGCCTCCAGGGCGATGATTGGCGTATTTATGGAATATTTATCCATAATCTCGGAAATAAGGCTTCTAGAGGCTTTATTTGTCTCATTGTTCCAATTTATAAGAACGTAGCTTGCTTTGGTGTTCTCTATTGTTTGGAATATGGAGTTAATTTTGGCTTCTTTGTCATTGATCGAAGATAAAACGGAGAAATGAGATTCGATCTCTTTGATCCTCTCTTTTCTTTCTTTGTCTTTAAGGGCTGCAATGATGCCTTTACTTTCTTGCTTATTATTTAATAGATAACAAGCGGATAAGACAATTTCTTTAGAATTGATGGTCAACATGAAGACGGAGTTCTTTTTGTCTTCAAGGGGCACCACCGCAACATCATCTAAATAGAATGAGCCTGATTGAAGGGCTTGATTATCTAGTTTAAGGAATTCATATAGATACTTCTGGTTATAAGAAAGAAGAGTCACCCCTTTATCTAGAGCGATGTTTACTTCCTTATCCGGGGCTTTATTGCCCAATATGATGGCCTTATCTAGCTTTAGCATCGACTTATTGTAGCAATTAGAGAGAAAAAGATGAGGGATTTATTTGTTGGGCAAAAGAAAATGAGCCGGCATTTCATGCTCCACACCTCAAGATCTTCTTTCGCCCCTCAGAGAGTAAAAATTCATCAGTCGCACCGGATCTTAGTTCCCGAAAACGATTTGAAAACTAAATTCATTCGTGTATGATAAACCCAGCTAACTTGTGACGGAAACAAGCTGGGTTCTCTTATGAGAGTAGGCGAAAGCTTAGAATTCCCTTGCTCCTGGGGTTAGCTTTTTTATATGCCTTTGATATCTTTTGGCCAAAAACGTCGATCAAAGTTATACCGCGAGAAAGCCAGATTAGCTTTACGATCCAATTTCTAGCCAATTTCATTATCTTTTATGCGGTTTTATTGCATGAAATATAATTGTGTGCTAATGTTCGTTTGGGGGGAAAATATGCTACTAGAACTAAAGTTTAATAACTACAGGATGTTTAGGGACGAAAACGTCTTATCATTTTCGGCTGACACAAGAATAAAAAAACTAGGATCCAATTTCTTTAGCGTCTTAAATCGTAACGTCTTGAAGTCGGTTGCCTTATACGGTCAGAACAATATAGGAAAATCCAATATTCTCGGCTTGCTTAAGCTCATTAAAAAATTAATGTTAGGAGAAGAGGACATAATGTTTAACCGGCAGTTGTTCGGCGATTCCGAAAAAAGCGACTTCTCTATAACTTATAAAACCGATGTAGACGATAATTGGATGGAATATTCCTTTTCCTATGATAGCAAGAAGGGTGAGATTATCCGCGAATCTTTGAATGAGCTTGTGTTTTATAAAACCGGCAATTCCACTACCAAAAACATATACACAAGAGACAATAGTAACCGCGTTTTATCCATTCTAGGCTCTGAAAATGCAGAACTATTGACATTTTTGCCTTCTAAAAAACCTTTTTTATATTGCGTATCGGTCAGTAACAACACATTGTCTCCGTTAGGAAGATACCTAAAATCTTTCCGGTCATTCGCGAATTCTTTTGAAATTATCGAACTTTTCAATTTTCCGATCGAAAAGACTATCGACGTATTAAAAAGCGAAGACGAAAAGAAGAAGAAATTTATCTTGGAATTCGTGAAGCATGCGGATTTATCAATACAGAATTTCTTTTATAACGAAGACACCCTATTTAAAGGTCCCAATAATGAACCGATTGGCGAAGAAGCATTAAAGAAGGTCGATTTTATAGATAGGTTCAAGCTCTTCACCGAATATGGCGGAAAGGCGGTTCCGTCTATTCTTTACGATTCAACGGGAACAAAAAAGATCGAAGCGATTGCCTCTTATGTATATGAAGCCGTTATCGAAGGAAAAACATTAGTTGTCGACGAATTGGATAATGGTCTTCATTTCAAGTTGTCTAGAGCGATTTTATCTCTATTCAACAGTTTCTCTAACTTCAAAGGACAGCTTATATTTACCGCCCACGACATCGAACTGATTTCTTGCAAATTCATGATGAGAAAAGATCAAGTTTATTTTACCTTTAAAAATAGCGATTCATCCAGCGTATTATTTTGTTTAAAAGATGCGACGGTTTCGGAGGGCGGCCCTAGAGGTGCCGAAGATTTGCTAACGCATTATAACCGCGGGGAATTTGGATACGTCCCTTCCCCTAACTTCGCCAAATATCTATCCGCCGATATAAAGGACTCACGATGACGAAATTCAACGTAAAGGTTGTGGCCGAGGGGAACGAGGAAAGAGCGTTTTTTGAAATTGTAAAGGAAATTGGAACCCATCCAGTTTTCGATCTAGATATTGAAAACGCAGAGGGATCAGGAAAGATTCCTGACGTTTTCATTTCTGCGTTTCGTGAACCTTTATACGACTGCGTAATCTGCGTCTATGATGTTGACGGGCGAATAAACGACAGCGCTTCTCCTTATAATTCGACTCGAAATAAACTGATTTCTTTTTTCGGGGATGAAAAAATCGCTGACGCAGTCAGTTTTTGCACTAACCCAAATATCCTTCAATTATTTCTTTTGGCAGCCGATCCGTTACAAAAGGTCGCATTAAAAGCAACTTCGAAAAAGAGCAATTCGGCTTTAGTGCATCAATATTGGCCAAATGTTGCTTCAGACAAAACAGACAAATTCGGAAGGAAGACGAAATCTGGTTACGACGCCCAGGAATGGCAACTAGACATAATGAAATATTCCATTATCAATGGTAGCTACACTTATGAATCATTGCTAAAAAACGCCAAGGAATTGCCGATAGATTATGTATCCAATTTTCCAGGCAGCAATCTTTTGCCGTTATTGGTCGCACTAAAAAGCGGAGATACTTCTTATTTCAAGAGAATAGTTAATGTGATAAACGGCTAAGACCGCAAGACTGATAAAGCATCGGCAAAGTATTCATTGCAAAACCTCGAGCATCTTTCGTTCGTCACGAAAATTAAAGTTTTCCGTAGCTTTCCGTTTTCATCAAAAAATAAATCCGCTTGAACTCAAAAAATTAAAAAGTAGCAAACAGAACACGACAGGCTTAATCCGTAACAGGAATAAAAGCTGGACAATCGCCAAGATTGCTCTCGTTGTACTTGCAATTACTGCGCTTAATGCACGAAGAGCATTGTTCCTCTTTCTTTTTGTATATCCTCTGCGCCTCTTTCGCGTTATCTGCGAAACCCCTATTCAGAATATCGATAGTGCCGCCGACCGAATAAATGTCGATATCGACATCCGGAAAATACTTGGCTTTAAGATCTTCGTAGTTCTTAATCGCGAGAAGCAGTTCTATCGCATACTGTTTCTTTTGTTTTTCGTATTCCTCAACAAAAAGCGTCTTTCTAGATTCGTATTCCCTCAGTTTTATCCTGTATTCTTCAAACTCGGTTTGGAATGCATCCTCTTGGATTTTGATTTCTTCCTCGTACTTTTTCTTTTCGGCAGCGTTTGCCAAGCTCATTTCTTCCAAAGCCTTTTGTTCTCTTTCCTTTTCTTCGTTAACGGCCTTCTCGTAAACGGAGTCCGCTTTCCTTTTCTTGCTAAATCCAACGACAGTCAAAACAGCCGACGCAGCCATGACGGCAACCGCAAGAATAAAGAAAACCGTTCCGGCGACGTTTTCTGGGTTGGATATAAAAGCTATTAACAAAGGGAAGAAGACACTAATGCCGGCTGAAACAAAAACAAAACACCCTATTAGAAGTGGGAGGAGATATTTTTTGTTCTTTTTGATTTCCTTTGGAAGATAAAATTCCTCTTTTTTATGAACAATCAAATCAGGAGATCTCGAACTTCTATCCGGTTTTTCTGGTTTCTCGATATTTTTCGTTTCGACAAAATCTTCAAGAGTTTGTTTCTCTTTATATTCCAAACTCACAACCGCTTCGTGTGCGTCGTGAAGTTCTAATAGTCTCTCGACATCTTCCCTTGCGCTCATTATTTATATTTCCTTTTGTTTCTATTATTTTGTTCTCCGATGTCTCGCCAATCAATCGATTTTTCAATGCCGAACGGCTTAGTTAAGGCTCTTTTTCGAAATTGATCATCGTTTTACCGTTCGAGTCAATGAACGCTAGAACAATTTAAATGCTCTAAATATAAACAAAAAACCCGGCTTATCCGGGTTATTTTGTGACGGTCCAATGATCTCCGTATTTAGTTAAGGTGTAACCCGCTTTAGCGAGGTAACTCTCTAAATCGACGTATTCTTCAGTTCCTGAAGCGCTTCTTTTATCGAAGACGGCTAAGACAGTGAGAATCATGATTCCTAAGTCTAGAGATACAGAGCACTTACGGATGTATAGAAGGTCCCATTTGAGCTTATCTCTATAATCGGTATGGTAATTGCCTCTAACCTGAGCGTATCCGGTTAATCCTGGTTTAACGTTATGGCGGTACTTATAGTCAGGGGTTTCCTTAAGGAACTTCTCGACGAAGACTGGTCTTTCAGGACGAGGCCCCACTACTGACATATCGCCTTTAAGGATGTTCCATAACTGCGGGAGTTCGTCTAAGCGGGTAGCCCTAATGAACTTTCCGACTTTGGTGAGCCTATTGTCTTTATCTTTCATCAAGACGGCGCCAGTTTTAGATTCAGCATCCACTACCATTGAACGGAATTTATAGAGGGTGAAGACACGTCCACTTTTACCAACGCGTTCCTGCTTATATATAGCTGGCCCTTTATCTTGTAACCATATAGCTAAGGCCGTGATGCCGATAACCGGCGAAAGAATTATTAACCCCAATAAACTCGCAAATATATCGAAGGATCTTTTGACGAACCTTTGGGAGAGGCTGAACTTAAGGGGCTGGGTCTCTTGTAAAAGGAGATCATCGGCCCTAGAAACGTCAGGCCTAGTGGCTATGATGGCGTAGTCTTGAGGAACCATCGAGGTTATTTTGAAGGCATATTCATCGGCGTTTGCGAATAACAATATGTCATTTTTGTTGGCTTCGTTGATTTCTTTTCCGACGATAACGGAATCGGTTTTACAGATTATTTCCTTTAGATCGTCGAGGTTTTCCTTGCATTCGTTGATGATATACATATCAACCTTTTTGAACTTGTTGCGGCCATCGATAAGTTTTTTCATGATGGTTTCAGCTTCTTTTTCGGTGGCCACGATGGTTATCGAAGCCTTTCTCTTCTTATCCGCTGTTAAAACGATGAGCCTATATATGACCATCGTTATGGAATAGAAGACGAAATCAAAGGTCGAAGCCTTCATCGAGATCCAGTGACCGGATAGATAGAAGAGCAACCAAACCAAAACGGAAACAATGAACGAGAAGCCGATGCTAAACAAAGTCGTGGAAACATAGGATTTTCTCGTCATCGTGTTGGAGAAAGTAATTTCACCGGCGATTTTTAAGACAAAGGAAACAACCCAAAGCGTTATGAACCAAGTGCTCGATTCCGCTGTTTGGAACAAGGAAACTCCACCGCCAA
>JAKSUL010000068.1 GCA_024409055.1 Bacilli bacterium | reverse complement strand
CGAACAAAGAAGAAGGGCCAAAGCCGCCAACTTCGCCATCATTTACGGTACTACCCCTTATGGCCTAAGCGACCAGATCGGGGCTCCTGTTTGGGAAGCTACCCAAATGATCCAAAACTTCTATAAGAGCTATCCCGCCGTTTCTTCGTATTTGCAAAGCATCATTTCCCAAGTCGAGCATTGCGGCTTCGTCACAACGATGTTCGGGAGAAGAAGGTATCTCCGTGATATCGTCGACCCAAATTACGCCAAAAGAGAAGCGGCTAGACGCGCAGCCCTCAATGCCCCTGTTCAGGGTTCGGCGGCCGATATCATCAAAATCGCCATGCTTAACGTCGCCAAATACCTCAAAGAAAAGGGTTTGAAGACCAAGATGGTTCTCCAAATCCACGACGAGCTTCTCTTCGACGTTCCGGAAGAAGAAATGGAATTTGTCAAAGACGAGCTAGCCAACATCATGGTTTCCGCCGTTAAACTCCCCGTTAAGCTCGAGGTCGAAGGCGGATATGGCCGCACTTGGTACGAAGCAAAGGATTAATCGTTATGCCCGAATTACCAGAAGTCGAAACCGTTAAAAACATCCTTAGCCAAGTCGTTGTTGGTAAGACGATTAAACATATAGAGATATTTCGTCCCAAAACCGTCATCACCAATAACCAAGAATTCATTGATTGCCTTACTGGCGCCACCTTCACTAAGATGAGCCGCAAAGGCAAGGTTTTGGTGTTCCATTTAAATAATGGCAAAGTCATCGTGAGCCACTTGAGGATGGAAGGCAAATTCTTCGAAGGAAAAGAAGGAGACCCTTTCTCCAAACACGATTTGGTGTGCTTTGACTTTAGCGATGGAAGCCGCCTTGTTTATAACGACACCCGCAAATTCGGCTTTTTGGGGCTATGGAATGAGTCGACCTATATGAATGACTCCCCATATGCCGAAGTCGGCCCAGAGCCCTTTAAAATCAGCAAAGAGGCTCTATTTAAAGGGCTTCAAGCCAAAAGGATACCGATAAAAGAAGCTTTATTGGACCAAACGATGATGTCGGGCCTAGGAAACATCTATGACGACGAAGTCCTTTTCGCTTGCTCTATCAATCCATTAACGCCGGCGAATCAAATGACCTTGGGTCAGTGTCAATCCATCATCAAAGAGTCCATCAGGATACTTAATCAAGCCATCGAAGCCGGAGGCAGCACGATTCATAGTTACCACCCCGCCGAGGGAGTATCTGGCGAGTTCCAAACCATGCTTTTGGCATACGGAAGAAAAAACGAGCCGTGCATTAAGTGCGGAACTCCCATGAAAAAAATATTCGTCGGAGGCCGCGGCACCACTTATTGCCCTAAATGCCAGCATTTAAAAGGAGCTCCGTGGAAAGTCGCCGTCACCGGTCCGATTCATAGCGGCAAATCTTTAGCCTCCAAATACCTAGAAGGAAAAGGCTATTTCCGCATCGACTGCGACAAAGTCGTCGCCGCCTTATATAGAAACAAAGAAGTTGTTAAGAAAATGGTCTCTATGCTCGGGGATGTTTCTTCGAACGGAGTGATCGATCACGCCGCGTTAGCGCGCGTTTTATCAAGTGATAAAAACGCCAAAAAGAAGTTAGAAGAATATCTATATCCTCTCGTTAAAGAAAAAGTCATGGAGATGACCAGCGACCCTAACGTGAAATACGTGGTCGAAGTTCCTCTTCTAGTCGGTTCAGGCATGGAAGAAGATTTCGACGTCATCCTCATGGTGGACGCTAACGAAAAAATAAGAAGAAAAAGGATCGAAGGCGAAGGAAGAGACGCCGACCGTCTTATGAAGATCAACGAAAAATGGCCTTATGCCAAAACCAAGAAATTGGCGTCGACCGTTTTGTTGAGCGATTCAAGCGTAAAAGCGTTTATTGAATTGCTTAACTCGTTGCCCTACTTAGACTAGCAGAAAGCGCCGTCTTTCAGTCCGGTTAGAATTCGGCCTTGCCCAAGCGCCCTCGCTAAATTTTCGTAAAAGAGCGAATTGTCTCGTGTTTTGTATTTGGTTGATCGAATTCGTCGCCAGGCCTAACCAGCATATTTCGAACTTCTTTTCCTTTGAATATATTTAGCAAAGGGATCATGTAATCGCCCTGAATCACAATTTCATTGGACCCCAATTCAAGGATCAAAGCTTTTAATATGCAAATTTCGTCTTTCTTTCCATCCCATTCGACTTTCGTTGTGTCTTGCACCAAAACAACGCCTTTGACCGTTTCTTCAATCGCGACATCTATCTGCTTCGTGTCTTGCAATGCCGAAACTGCGTCTTGTTCGTCTATTGTTTTGATTCTGAATCTAGGATGGTCATCGTCGTTTCCGCCGAACAAGGGGAATGATTCGTAATCGTAGTTTATTAAAACCACGAAATCCTCAAAGAAAAGTTCGACCCTTCCATACACGGTTTCATCATTGAATTTGTCAAAAGGATCGTGTCTAAGATGTAGCAATTTTCTTCCCAGCAAATCACGGAGGGTATTTGTTTCAGTTTTGCTCAATGTAAAATTTATCATAATTTATTATCCTCGTTTTTAATTGGCCAAAACAGGGATTTTCGAAACGAGCACATCCACCATGGACGGAAAACATTCGTTCGCCAATCTTTATTCTTGGGATCAAACAATCGTAAATTTCACAACGGAGTACAATGATCTTCTAAAAGTCGAAAAATCCCTGAAGCCCGCTCTATTCGAACAAGCCTTACTTGATCTTCTGGAAAAATACGATATGCCAATAAGCAGATAATTTTTGCACTACAGACTATTTAAAGCAGGTTCGCGTATTTATTTGCCAACAGCAAATCTTAGAAAAACTTCATAGACCGTTTCGCACGCCTTCTCAATATCTAGACTATGGAGAACTGGATAGCTTTCTTTTAAGTACGAAATAGGTATTTCTTTCCAAACCAAAATAGAAGGCTTGTTGTATCGATAGCAATAATAACGATAAAAATATCCAGCGAAATGCAAAAACTTAGCGTCGTACGAAAGCTTTTTAGTTTTCTTTGAAACGGCACCAATCTGCTCTGTGACCGAAATTTTATCTTCGAAATTTAGAAAATAATCGCCTTGATCCATGCTTTTGGCGAAACGAGATTTCATGTAATTCCCGATGAAATCCACCTCATCAACTTTCTTTTCCAAAGAGCATTCGAAAATATCGCCCTGGATAGAGCATAGCTTTAAGATTTCTTTTTCACTTAAAGAAGATCTCATCTATATATTTTCCTTTTCTTCTATAATTTAGTTTTGCTAATTCGGTTTTGTTTTTCGATGCTTCGAATTGTTCAATTCGTTGCTTTTTGTATATTTCTTTCTCGTTTTCCGGCAAATACATTTCGTTCATATTCCCGATAGCCGCTAGGGCTTTATCCGTCAAAAACACATATTGTTTGCCAAGGTAATTCGCCCTTATCGAATGCCTACACTGTTCATCCGTTATTTCCTTGTCGGCGAATTCGTTCAAGGTTTCATACATAGAATTATCAGCAATAGGAGCGATAATCACGTCACACCCCTTTATTTTGTTGATAATTCCCGTAATTATTGGATGATTTTCATATTCCTTAAGTCTTCCTCTAAAAAAGGAAATAGCCAACATCCATTCTAAATCAGCCGAAAATTCATAAGTTTTTAGGCCGTTCATGTTTAAGTAGAAAGCATATACAAAGTGCGAGCGGAAAGACGAGATGAACGTAGCGGCTTGGGCAAAGCTTTCGCCAGCATAAAAACCTTTGCCGAAATCATTCGATCCTTTTGAGTGCTCTAAAGAAACTGACCCTTTAATTTGGTTTTTCGAACCATGAAAAACCAGAACTCGATCCTTCTTATCGTCGTCCATGATGTCAGCGTGATCCTCGTTGATCATCATTCCATTTTCATAAGCAAAAGAATATATGCCTTCTAAGGATGTCGGAGACGGAGAATGGGCATTCGTTTCTAACCTCGCCAATGTCACCCTCGAAACTCCGGTCTGTTCGGAAAGCTCCGTTTGGGTGATGCCGAAGCATTCTCTTATCGATTTACAATCTCTCGCATAGTAGTTATTCATATTAAAAATGTATCACGTGATACAAAATATTTCAACTAACCAATCAGGGCGCTTGAAACTTAATAAAAAGTTCGTCTCTTTGGACGAACCTCAATAAAGACGAAGCTACTATTTAAGCGTTATTCGCCTTCTCTTTTTTGCTATTAACAATCAGTTTCTTCAAACAATCGAATAGAAGCACCAAAGCCGTCGTGAATAGCAAAACCAAGAAGAAATATAAAAGGATCCAAGGAATCGATAATCCACCCATTAAATCGACTCCGCACATGGTAAGAACCGTTTTCGATACCCCTATTAAGAAATAGGAGATGATATAAAAAGCGTTGATGTTTTTAGCAGCCCAAGTGACTTTGCTTGTGATTATTTCTTTTAACTTAAAAGAAACGAAATAGGAAATGGAAAGGAATAGGCAAGAGGAGACAATCAAATATAAAGCGTCATAGGTCGCCAAGTGAATGAGGTTGAAACCCTCTCGGCTGAATAGCCCGATTCCGTTTATCCCTCCGATGATCAAATAAGGCAAGACCACCGCTAGAGAGGCGAAGAAGACGATCAAGTAGAGCTTCGTTTTATCTCCGATGTGTTTGAGGAAGTCACCGATCAAAACTCCAGCCGGAACGAAGATAAACCATTCTAGCAATGGAAAATTGGAGACGGACTGTGAGCCGCCCATCGTCGTAATGAATAGGCCTAAAATCTGGTTTAAAACCGGATTCGTTGTTCCAACAGGGCCCACAAACAAGGCGACCAAGGACAAAACAAGAGCAAAAGCGAAGATAAATACGTTCTTTAATTTGAGTTTCTTTAATAGCCCAAAAAGAAGAAGCGCAAGTCCGGCAAACTGCATGATATCGTCGTTCAATAAATAGAAGATCAGATCGTTTGTTTGGATAGCTCGTCCTTGATAGGAGGACAAGATAAATAACGGAAAGATCGAGAACAACGCGTTAAATATGTAACCAAGCAAAAGAATGATGGCTCCCCTTTTCATTAAGGCGTTAGCGTCGGCTTTCTTATAAGAAATTCCTATACCCATCGCCACCATGAATGAGCAGGCGCCGAAAATAACGGACAATAAACTGACTATATTTCCCAAAAAGTTATCGGAATTAAAACCAATAAACAAAATGACATGATTGAATATCATGAAGAAAATCCCGGTCGCCTTAGCGAAATCGACCGGGATTTGTCGTTTGGTATTAATTTCTTCTTTCTGGTAAATGCAGTTCATCGAAAACATTAAATACTGGGGTTCGTGTTAATGATTTTTCTGCACAAATACTCTTCGCAGTAGTCAAACAAAACCCATCCGTACTTTTTGCCTTTGCTGAAGCTATATCCGTCAACCCAATCATTGACGTGGCTGGAGCAAGATCTCGGGTTAAGGGCGCCTCTAGACGGGCTACGGTAGCAAGAACAGTGAACAATGCGCGGATTGTAGTTGGCGCTGGATTCGTTGTAGTTCCAGAACTTACACGGAGCGGTCGAAATGTCGTATGTCGAATTGTTGAAGGTATCCCTCAAGTCATCGATTTTTCTGTTGTAGCCTTCGTCATAGACATCGCAAACAGCGCTTTGAGAACCATACATTGAATGCTCACGACTAGAGTCAACGTTGATGGAGAAGATGATCTTTCCACGTACCTGCTCCAACGTATAAACGTCAGTGTTGCTGTCGATGTGATCGATATACATAAAGCGGTTCGGGTTGCTTGAAGCAAGGCGTTGCGCTTCGGCACGGGCTTGTTCTTCCATCCATGAGGTGGTCCATGTTTTGCCGCCATGTTTTTTGGAATCCTCAATAGTGCATTCGCCCTTCATTTGGTAAACAAGGAATTCACTGGATTGATTTCTCAAGAATTCATCGCCCATACGGACGACATCGTTGAACGAGGTGCGGTCGTCAACTCGGCCCAAAGTAGCGCCTCTTCCGCTATTGTAGCTATAAAAGCAGTTCGCGCTGCTGTTGCCATGGCCAAATCCCAATTTGTCATAGACTCCACCGCTTTTCCAAGAGGTGTAGACAAGGCGCATATCAATGTATCTGACGCCATGATCAAATGCCCACGGTAAATAATGGTCCTGGGTCTTCGGGAAGCCTAATCCGGCCATCGAATTCATAAAACCGGTAGTTCCATCATGGGTTCCGGGGAGGTTGATGTTGGTAATTGGGGTATTTCCGGGAATGTAATAGAGCCAGTGGTCCAATGGAGCGTCGTCATTGCTCACAGCATCGATAGAGTTGCTTTGTTCTTCACCGGATTCTTCGATAGCGGTTTCGGCGATGTCTCTGTAATCGGAGTATTTGTATGTGAATCCTCCTTTAAAATCAGAGGAGCATCTTTGCCCATCAACAGTGCCGCTGATGTTAAGATCGCCATCTAAAGAAATTGAAAGCGGGAATCCGGAGAGGTCGTAAACTTCGCGGGCCTTAATGTTTCCCTTCATTTCATTAAGACCTTCTTCGACCTGACTCTTTTCCTCGTTGCTCATATCGGACGTTTCAAGGAAAGTCTTTATGATCGCTTCAGGCCTCAGGATGTAATCAAGAGTCAAAGTGTCATTAGACAAATAAGCCTTTTTATCGGCGTCATCGATATATTCAAAACGTCCCAAATCTTCGCTTTGCAACGTGGCAGCGCCAACGTTTTCGGTGACGAAAGAACCATTTCTATATTCGCAGGTAAACAATCCTGTCATGCTTTTCAAATTATTGATGAGTTCTTCTTTGGCAAGGCCAGTGCAATCATGGAAGCCCGATACGATTTCTTTGGCTTGTTCAAATGAAATCAAATTGCCTTTTGGAGCATCGGAGGAGCATCCGGCCGATAGAAGTGAAATAACCATTGCAACGGAAGCAAATGCCAATCTGTTTTTATTTTTCATAACATTTTTCTCCTTTTTGTTATGGCTTACCATACTCTAAAACGCCAAGCAGGTAAACAATTTGAGCCAAAGTGAAAATTTAGTAAAAATTAATATTTTTATGTTGATCATCAATTATTTGGCTTGCGTTCGAACGAAACACAAAATCTCA
>JAKSUL010000067.1 GCA_024409055.1 Bacilli bacterium | reverse complement strand
ATACGGCGTCTCGAAAAAAATGGCGGAAGATGAGCTCTTCGCTTTCTCCAAAGAGAATGGCCATCCCGTTTATGTCTACCGTTTCCACAATGTCTTCGGCAAGTGGTGCAAACCCAACTACAACTCCGTCATAGCGACTTGGTGTTATAACGTTAGCCATGATCTTCCTATTGAAGTAAATGAATCCAATCCAGCGATAGACTTTGTCTATATCGATGACATCGTTAAGGAAATAGTAAGGTGCATCAAAGGCGAAAAGAAGCCGTCAAACGAAATCTTATATGTTGAACCCGTTTATAACGTTCATCTCTTCGACGTTAGAGATGCCTTATATTCGTTTAGGGATTCTAGAAAGACCTTGGATTTGCCCCTTTTAAAGCCCGGATTCTTCAAGGACTTATATTCGACCTATCTAAGCTATATCGAGCCGGAAAACTATGTTTACGACTTAAATATGCACTGTGACAACCGTGGCTCCTTCACCGAGATGCTCCATATGGACGGATATGGGCAAGTTTCCGTCAATATCGCTCATCCTGGAATTGTGAAAGGCAACCATTATCACAATAGCAAAAACGAGAAATACATCGTTGTGTCTGGCTCGGCGGATATCAAGCTCAGGAAACTAGGCAGCGATGAAGTCATAACCTTCCATTGCGATGGATCTCATCTTCAGGTCGTGGATATTCCTCCTGGATATACCCATTCCATCATGGCGACTGGAAACCAAGACGCCGTCACGGTCATGTGGGCCAATGAACCATTTGACCCTCAAAACCCAGACACCATCATGGAGATGGTCGAAAGATAAAAAGAAATTGGGCCGATTTTATCGGCTCTTTTTTTATTATTCATTGAAATGATAACGAATGATAACAAATGATAACAAGAATGTTGAAACGATAACAAATGATAACAAATGATAACAAGAATGTTGAAATGATAACAAATGATAAATATACTTTGCTTAAAGCGGAGGAAAATACCATGGAAAACCCTTTTGTGTTAACGTTTGGAAAAGAGCCGATCGAAACGATAAGAAGGAATGAAGAACTGTCTGTTATTTTGGATTCCTTTTCTCAAGAGATTCCGTCTAATCAAATATTCGTTATTACCGGTCTTCGTGGATCTGGCAAAACGGTTCTGTTAACCTCCCTTTTAAAACATTACGAAAATGAAAGTGATTGGATGGTCGAAGACCTGAATCCCGAAGTCGATCTCGCAAAGAGTTTGGTTTCCAAGTTGTACCACGATGGGGTCGCCAAAAGCGTCTTCGTTAAAGGCGAGTTGAATTTCTCGTTTCATGGATTGGGAGTCACTTTGAATAGCGAAGGGCCAGAAATGGATCCTGAAACAGCGCTTGAAAGAATGCTTGTGTATCTAAAGAGGAAAAAGAAAAAATTGCTTATTACGATAGACGAAGCCAGTAACACCCCATACTTGAGAAGATTTGCCCATACTTTCCAAATGCTAGTTCGCATGGATTTGCCGATTTTCCTTGTTATGACTGGCCTATTTGAAAATATTGACAAAATCCAAAATGAGAAAGATTTAACCTTTTTGCTTAGGGCACCAAAAATTTATTTGGGGCCTCTTGATTTAAAGTCGATTGCCAGACGTTATCAAAGCACGCTTAATATTGATTTTTCGAAAGCGGCTGAATTAAGCCTTTTCACAAAAGGATACGCTTACGCTTTCCAGGCTCTTGGGTACATATTGTACCGAGAAAAAACAACCGATATTAACGATAAAGTTTTGTCGATGTTCGATGATTATATGTCTTCTTATGTGTACGAAAAGATCTGGTCGTCAATCTCTGCGAAAGAAAAAGAGGTTGTCAAAGTGGTCGCCGAAGATGGCGGTGTTTTATCGTCTGAGGCTGAAAGAAAACTCGGTATGCCACACAACGTTTTCTGTGTCTATCGCGACCGTTTATTGAAAAAAGGTCTTATTATTTCACCCGCTCGGGGCATAGTTTCGGTGGGACTACCAAGATTTGACGCTTTCATCGAGCAACAAAGCCAATTTGAATAACATGCATAGAAAAGGCGCCGATCAATTCGGCGCCTTTGCTTTGTTGTGACTATTACAAATTCTGGTTGTTTTTGCAGACGAGTTTTTCTCCGAACTTGACGACTTTGACGCCGCCTTCTTCATCGACGAAGCGGAATAGCTTATAGCTATACTTGGAGCAGATAGACGTGCCGTCGATTACGAATCCATAGCTGCTCGTGTCGGCATGGAGATAAGCCTTGGAGTAGGACTTAACGGTTTCGCCGTTAGATAAATCGTAGAAATAGAAGTAAGCGTTATTCTCAAATAAGTAATACTTGTTCCAGACCCCGGTGGCGTAAGTTCCGCCTTTTCCGATATAAGTCTTTCCGAATTCTTTGGTGTCCAACATGTAATAATCGGTGGTGCCTGATTTCCTTCCGATAAGATAACGGTATCCATCCGCGCATGAAGGCTCGGCAAAGTAATCGAAGTTGGCGTTAAATAAATACTTTCCGTTGAACCCAACTAGGCCTAAGTCACCGCTTGGTGCTTTATAAGAGAAGAATTCGTTATTGGGATAAAGGTTAGTCACCTTCGTCTTATCAACTGATAAGGTGTGGATGCCGGTCGTCTTATCGAAGAAGGTGTAGTCACCCTTGGCCTCCGAGTAATAGTAGTTATCCGTCTTATGGATACCACTTGAGATCAAGTCGGTGACGTCGTCCCTAAGGACGAGGTCTTTGTCGACTAGGAAGGAATAATCAAACTCAAGGAGGGTCTTGTTGCTGACGAAACGGATATCGGCCAAAGTGAAGTCGTAATAGGTGTTCGAATACTTCATATCGGCTGTATTGAAGACGACGTAGTTAAGATCCCTTACTTGGTATGTTTTTCCGCTTGTGTATTCGAAGATGAAATGGTTGGTGACGTAATATTTATCGCCCTTAGCGAATGTATAGTTGTGCTTATCGTCGGTGAGATAAGTGACTTGGATGTTCAAGTGGTTAGCGGAGAACCAAGAAGTCGAATATTCCGCGACGGCGTTTTCGTATTTGGTCGATATGGCGGAGACGATTTTGTTTTCCTCGTTATAGAAACGGTAATGACCATCGTTCAAGGTGTAATACCAACCATGTTTGCCATATTGGTCCAATGAATGCTTCGGAAGCTCAAGTCCTGTGATGTCGTCTAATTGATGCTGACCTTCCATCTTGCAGAAAATGGAGGGGTCATAGTTAACCGAAGTGGTGCAGACCGTATCCATGTAGATGAAGGCCTTATCGTATTCGGTATAGTTCGAGGAACTTGTGCCGAGTCTATATTGAAGCCTCAAACAAGAGATTGGCATGCAAGGATCGGATTCATCGTGAGCAAGGTAACCGTTAGTGAAGGTGGCGCTCATGATGGCTAAATAACCGTTTTGGCTGGTGTTTAGTAGCCTATTGCCGTAGCCGTCGATCAAGCTGTAGTTGCCGCCGTTGACCAAAGTGTCCTTGCAATGATACAAATCTCCGACTTCCGCGCAGAACATCCTGAAGGGTTTTTCGGATGAGCCCATGAAAGTCTCTTCTTCGGTGATAAGCGAGAAAGGACGATACATACCCCCGTAATATTTGCCGTACATTGCGGTGGCGGTGTTATGGGCGCAATTCTTGTCGAAGTTCCATTCGGTGATCCTGGCATCGCTTTCGCTTGGCTTTTGGACCTCGGAACTATTGGCGTCTAAGAAATCTTTTCCGAAGACCCTATCTCCGAAATAGAGTTCTTCTTGGGTGTAGGGCGAACCCTCAACGATGACGGGTTCGTTGGAGCCGGAGTTTCCGGAATCTTTATCGGCCTCATCGGGGTCGGTGTAGGTGACGGACGGTTTGACGGGGTCAAGGGTCGATGCAGACGATTCGTTCCCTTTGCCGCCGCAAGATGTGACCAACATCAAAACCGCGAAGGACGACACAATCAATGGTTTTTTCATAAAATGTACCTCAAAACTAGGTAATTATAATAATTACAAGGTCACACGCGCAAGGCGACAAAAGGACGATATCCCCATTTGCGTTTCGTTACTTATGTCTACTTTTCGGCAAAAACTAACAAAAACGGAAAAAATGCAAATATAATGAAAGCAAGAATACATAAATAGGCCACATTCGTCTTTTCGGGAAAGGAGGAACTTTTTCGCCCCATGAAACAAGAAGTTGAGAGTCTATTCGCCCAAAATGTCGCGTTGATCAGCCGTCAATATCAAAGAAACACCGAAGCTTCTGAGCTTATCGTTGAGGTCATAATGATGTTTAGGCTTCAGGAATGCCTTCGTGACGCCGAAACGATGAACTTCGTGGAATTCTCCAAGAAGTACATCAATAAATACGAATTCTTTGAATATAAGGATTTCAGCGTCACCGAGATAAAAGCCATCATCGGCGAGACGCCTCTAACCGAAAGGGATAGGAAGTTAGCGGAACTTCGTTATATCGACCTAAAAAGCGAGGAAGAGATAGCGGATATCCTTTATATAGATAAGAAGACGGTCCATAGCAATATCCCAAAGATTTCCATCGCTTTGAAAAGAACGGCCGCCAAATTACATTTAAAATAACTGGCCAATCATCCTAATTGAAAAAATATACAAAAAGTATAAAATTTCAGTGAGGTGAAATGAAATGGTTATTTTGCGTATTGAAACTTCCGGGATGAAAAATCTCGAGAAAAAGGTAAGGATCGATTTTTCTAATCAAACTTTTCATAAAGGCGTGAAGAAGGTTTCCAAGCAAAAAGGTATTTATGGTTCCAATGGAACCGGAAAAACTGCACTCATAACCTCAATAGCTTTATTTAAAAAACTATGCCAAGACTCAAATTATTTATTGAACGTCGATAACCAACTTAAATTGATGTCCTTATTGAATCGAAAAAGCCAAAGCTTTCATTTTTCGATAACCTTTGTCGATTCGATGCTGAACGATCTGGACGAAAACGGCGACGTTTATACCTATGAAATACAGGTGTTAAAAAAACAAGAAGGCTTTTTCCGAATCGGCAAGGAAAGATTGCAAAGAGAAACCGGCAAAAACAGAGCCATATTCGAATTTGATGGCCAATCATTTAACTTCAATCCTGAATATAGTGGCGTCTTGCTCCCTGAGATAAATAGACAATTAGAGATCAAGAAAGGCTTATCCAGCGTTGTTCCAATCTTTTTTGAGTGCTTGAAGGATTATATGTCCGCTCATCAGGAACAAAACGACGCCCAACGATTTATGGGAGCGCCTTATGCTTCTATTTTTCTATTGTCATCTATGCTAAGCGTTTTTCTACATAAAGAGGATGTTCACGAAACGACTATAAGCAAAAAAGTTAGTGAGCGAATAATTTCGGCGTTTGAAAAAACCGAGGATAAATCACATTTTTTCAAAACTTTGTTCTCCCCGTTCCATTTCAACGTAAACGAGGACGTTGTTGAGGAAGATAAACTTTCTGAATATAAGAAAAACATTGAGAATCTATCCCACTTTCTTCACGTGTTCAAACCGGATCTAAAAGGAATAAGGATTATCCAGATTAAAGATGGTCATTTCATAAGATGCAGGAAAGAATTCGACTACGGCACCTACAGGGTGGACGAAGAATTTGAATCAAACGGCTTAAAGCATCTCGTTCGCATTCACGGCCATCTACAAAGTTGCATCAATGGTAGTCCCACCTTTATCGATGAACTCGATGTGAATCTTTGCTCTGTTTATTTATCCCCTTTATTGAAATTCATGTCTACCCACGCTCGAGGACAATTGATTTTCACCGCCCACAATTTAGATACGATGGAGATACTCAGGAAAAATGGTGGATCTATTGATTCAATTGGAATAAATAACGTTATTGATTCCTGGACCAATAACGGCAACTCAAACCCGGCTAAAGCCTATAGAAACGGTTTGTATGAAGGGCTTCCCTTCAACGTCGAACCCTTTGATTTTTTAACGGCCTTTGAAATGGGGGATGAAAAATGAAGACTTTGATTGTCGTCGTTGAATCCAACGAGAAGTCCAAAAGCGATTTCTATTACATAAAGAAGGCTATCGGTTGTTTTTACCCCAATGAATCGAAGGACACGAGGCTTCGCCCGGTTTATTCAGGTTCGAAAGATAACTTGTATTCGCCCAAGACAAAAAGGCTTATTGAGCGAGAGATTGCTAAATCGAGGCAAAAGAATAAAAACGCCAGAGTTTTGATATGTTTCTTTGCGGATGCCGATAAAGGTTCGACAAACGACTTAGCGAAGGATGAAAGAATTGAAGATTTCGCTTCTTTTATTGGGGCAAAAGTTGTTTGGTTCAACCAAACTATTGAAGAAGTATTTGTCGGCAGGGTAGCAGCGGATAAAGAAAAGACGGATTTGGCGGAAAAGTTTTACTCTTCCAAAAATGCGAAAATAAGTGAAACTTCTTTAAGGGAACCAAAACCAAAAGGGAGGAGACACACCTCGAATATGCTTTTGGTTTTAGACGAATTGTTTAACGTTACGCAAGAAGTGACCAAATAAAAGCAAAACCCCAATTCCACCAAATTTCCCCCGTTTTTGGAATGGGGTTTTCTTTTTGTTTTCCTTAAAGTTTGGGCATAGGAGGAAAAACAAATGGAATTCTACAAATGCGAAACCTGTGGAAAGGAAATAGTAATCCTTAAAGAAGGCGCGCCGGAAACGATGTGCTGTGGCAAACCCATGGTGAAGATCAAACCGCGCTGCCTTGGCGAAAAGGGTTGCGAAGGCCACACGATCAAGATGATGAAGAAGATGGGTCGCATCTATCTATGCGTCGGCTTAGATAGCGAGCATCCTCAAAGCGACCGCCATTACATCGAATGGATTGTGGTGGAACACGAAAACGGATTCACCTTCCGCAAGTTCAAGGTTTGGGAAGACGCCAGGATCTGCTTAAGGTCTTGTGACCTATGCAAACCCATCAACGTCTACGTGATGTGCAATACGCATGGTCTATATAAGACTGAGATGAAGATCTAATCATCGATTACTCCGGCTGGATGGAAGATACACTTAAGCTAGCATCCCCTTGCGACAGTGACCATTAATGTATTCTCTTCCATAACTTACTTCCGTCTGGCTGAGGCGATATTCCCGCGATCGAAAAAACGGGTTTGTGGGGCCCGTCAATAGCGGGGGAGAGAGCTGACTCTGAAGGTCTGCTCTCTCTTTTTT
>JAKSUL010000066.1 GCA_024409055.1 Bacilli bacterium | reverse complement strand
TCCCAAATGTTTTTCTTAAAGGCCTTTAATGCTGAACGAAACATCATAATTACTCCCCCCATCTCGTCCAGTCATATTGGGCGTGTTCTTTTATCAGTTGAGCGGCATTATACGGATCAAGCAAAAGAGTCGACACGATGATGCACGGAGTCGGGGTATTTACGCACCAATTAGCGACGTTTTCTCCAAAATCAAACCACTCTAGATTCGTGCAACCGGCAAACGCGTTCGCTTGAATTGTCCTTAGCTTTCCACCCTCACCAAATTCCACTCTTTGCAATTTAGTGCAGCCGTTAAACGCATCGCCCATAATGGTGTTCATATTCTTACCAAAGGTTACCTTCAATAGATTGGTGCAACCGGCAAAGGCGAAAATTCCAACCGCGTCAACGCAATCGGCCATTGACACGATTCGGATATTCTTACTCTCTTTGAATATATCGTTTGAAGCACCGACATGAGTCACCGGATAGTCTTCTTCCTCAAGAAGAGGGTTATCCAAATGAATTTTCGTTATTCCTCCATATACCGAGCTTGTTCGCCAAAACAAAACTTGCTTGCTTTTGGAGTCATAGGTAAATGAGAGAGCTCCGCACCCCATGTATTCAATCCCTTCTGTAAAGGCAACCGGCGCATACCTAGCTTCGACCTTTTTATCAGAAGAGGGGTCACGAAAGTAAACATGAGTGTTTAAATAGGTGTCATTATCCTCCGCTTTCATGCAGAAAGCCGCGAGATCCTCAAAGCTTGTCGAAACGTCAGAGACAGCCTTCATCGTGCAGTTAATGCAGACATCCCCTAGAGGGGTCACGTTATCAAGAGTTAAATAGTAATTCTTAGTTATGTATAGCGGGGTGTCCTTTGAACCGATAGTAACTCCCTCTAGCCCAGGATAAGCAACTATATTTAGATTCCTGGGGAAGAAAGGCATCGTGATGTGCTTCTGGGAGGCGTCGACTTTGTCGGTTATATAAACCCAGCCTCCATCGCAAACATAGTTCACCGCTTCCGTGATGGTCGAGGCATAACCGACGTCGTTAAACCTCTCGCAGCCATCCTTTCTGAGGCTCTTTGTATAGCAAACATTGCCCGCTAGCTCTCTGGTCCAGTTAACGTCATTATCAGTGAACTGAGCGTGATAAGCGGCGACATCCGGGGTAAATTGATGTGGGAAGAACCTTTGACCGTCGATGACCCATCCATCGGTCGGCAAATATAGCTGAACGAAATTGTCGCAATATTCGAAAGCGTGCTCTTTTATGGTGGTCAAGCTCAAAGCCTGAGAGAAATCGGCGCTTCTTAGATCGATACATTCATAGAAGGCGTAACGGTCAATGGTCTTAAGGCCCCTGCCACCATAGACTTCCCTTATCGACAAAGAAGAAGCGAAGGCGCTTACGTCGATGTGGGTAACGGAGTCTCCGATGTAAACGGACTGAATTCTGCAAAGGATGGAAATCATCTTCTTAACTTCGTGGAAGATGTCGCTCGTTGTTTCATTGCTGAAAGCGTGATCGCCGATTTTGGTGATTCCTTTATCGATGAATAAAGAGGTGAAGCTTCCCTTCGTCGCGTTATAAGTGATGTGCGTGTCAGGGATAACGGCAATATTGATCTTGATGTCCGTGTAAATCGTAAAAG
Organism: Bacilli bacterium; assembly: GCA_024409055.1. GTDB lineage: Bacteria > Bacillota_I > Bacilli_A > RFN20 > CAG-826 > Alloenteromonas. The sequence continues at coordinate 5,947 of JAKSUL010000066.1, read as the reverse complement.
CGTAAGGCGCGATTTCGGCCTGAATATTTTTCACAACGTTAGTGATGTGCAATTCGGAAATCGAATCGCCATAGGGGCTTAATCCTTTTATAAATCTAAAGTCTCCCGAGAACGCAAAAGAGCCGTAAGCATATTGATTTACGGGGACAACCAATAAATCGTTCACGACCTGTTTCGATCCGACGGCTTCGTATCCAAAACCAGCCTCGGTGTGGAAATCGTGCACGTATTCAACGAGGACGTTTTCCGGCTTCTCTTCCTTGTCGATGAAGGCGACGGCGCCAGACGTACGAACCCCTTCGCGAGCTTTGTAGATTTCTTCGTGGACATCCACCAAGATCAATTTGACGTTGCCGGAGTAATTGACCGAATCGGCAATGTTCAATATGCCGCTTCCGGCAATGTTGAATTCGCAACTCAAATTGGTTAAATCGTAATAAGATTCGAGGTTCAGAATACGATTGACGTATAACGGTTTTTCTAACGTCAGGTCTTCTTTTAGCAAAGTGATGGTTTGGCCGTCTTTATAGATATCTTCAAAAGCTTTATAAATCGATTCATAAGCCACTCCATCGACCATCGCCTCATAATCTTCGAGGAGATTGTGTTTGTAATAGATGCCGTTTGAGTAAGTCCACACCACTTCTTCTTCATCGGTGTGTATGCTGATCTTTTCGTCATCGAAGGCACCGTCGTAATAACCAATCAATTCCTTTGGAATGTTGACTTTGGTCACGTTCGAATCTTTAAAAGCGTCTTTTCCGATGTATTTTACGGATGAGGGGACGTCGATTTCGTACTTGGTTTTTCCATGCCTCGTTAAGCCGGTCATAACGCCGTCTTCATCGGCGATTACGGTCGGATCGGCATAATTGCAGATCAAGCACGTATCGGTATAGCTATTGAATGCGTGGACGTCGTAATTGAACTTCTCTCCACATTTATCGCAGATCTGCCAGTGGGTTTCCTCATCGTGTTGATAGTCAACTTCATATGAATGGACGTGTAGTGAAGAACATCCACATAACCCAGGAACAGTTAAGCCTAGCGTAATAATCCATAATCCGAATTTTTTGCTCATAAATGGGCCCCCTTTCTCTAAAACGAAAAGATGTTAATAAGATTAACATAAAATTATGAATAGAGATTACGGTTGGGGGATTTTTGTAAACAAAAAACCAGCTTTGTGATACTTGTCTCTACTTTCCCTTATTTATTCAGCCAAGAAGCTTTGACTTTGATCTCGCTTTCGGTATAGATCCAGTGTTTGGAGAAATCGATCTTGTTCCCCTCGCTATCGAACCAACCGGTAAAAACGTAGTCTTTACGTTGGGCTTTAATTGAAGGTATGTCCCAATATGCATATTCTTCTTCGTACTTTTCCGTTGTTTCTTTCGCGGACATCATGCCTTTTCGATATGGATTGTATTCTCCTTTGCTAAAAGCGAAAGTGAGGCTTGCCGTTGCTCTGCCATTTCCATCAAAGCGCGACATCCTTTGGTGAACCTCAATTTCCTTATACATGGATATATCCCAATCTTCAATCAGCGTATACAAATGGGCATATTTATCGTTAAGAAGGGTGACTGAGCATTTGACTTCTTTCTCGCCGCCGTCTCTTTTTGTCGCTGTAACGTTGACTTCATGGGACACTATGCCGTCCGCTGCTGCCGTCGGAACATAAACGTAGACCATTACGTTAGAATTGTTGAAGTAATAAGGGATCGAATAATTGAAATAATCGTCGACTTGCCAGACATTTTCGGGCATTTCGGCCACGCGATCGACATAAACGGGAATGTTCCCCTTAGAACCTTCAGGGATTTCTTCCCATTTGGCGTATATAGTGGAACCGGAAGGGATCACGTTCTCATCCGTTTCACTAATACGTGTTTTGTAGTCCTTGTCGAGGAAATATCCGGCAAAGCAATAGCCTTCCTTTTCAGGGAGTTCGAAAACCGTTTGATCGTAAATATTGATGGACGTCTTTGTCGAAGATAGAGGCAAATTAAGTTTTTTCTTTCCAACGCCCTCGCCAAAATCGACGTAAATGTAGGTTTGATCCGGAATCAAGGAGCCTCCGTTTGGGTCGAATATGACTTTGGTTTTGGTCAAATCGTAGTCGACTTTAACGGTCTTGTCGCCGTTGCTACCAAAAGGAATCTTCTCGACCGTTTCTTCGCCTTCTTTGAAAACGATATTTTGGAAGCCTGGATATTTTTTCATATCACCAGAGTCGAAAACGACTTCATCTAAAGCGGTATATTCGACCGGATTAGGATTGGCGAGATCTTCGGGCCAATTTTCGTAATCGATCTTGAAGATCTCCGAACGTTTTGCGTATAAGTCGATATCCCCCGTGGAGTTTTTCGAAACCGAAATAGCCGGCTTCGTGAGCCCTTCGTCGAAATACCAACCATAGAATTTATCGATTCCTTCTGAATCATGCGCTGATTCATCAAACGACTCAACGCCGACTCCGTAGACATATCCATTAGGGTCGTTATGAACGATGTTTTCGGCATTGTGATAGATGATCTTGTATTCGCACACCTCGAACTTAGCATGGAGGGTCAAGTTCTTCGTTACAATTTGCTCGAAATCGTAAGGTTCGCCCGAAAAATCGGGAGTCTCATACCACCCCATGAAAGCATGCCCCTCTTTAACGGGGTCAGCTGGTTGATAAACCTTTTCGTTTTCACCAAGAATGATTGGGTCAAAAAGAAGCTTTGTTCCGTCGACGAAAACGACGACGAAATGGTTTTCCACATGAAGGTTATAGTTGCATACGTCGCAGCGATCATCGCCATTCGAATCCACGTGCTCTCCGAAATCTTTAGTTAAATCGCTGTGTTCGCACGTTGCGGCGTGCCAGTGATTGGTTTGGTCATGAGACCACTCCTTCGAGAAGGTGTGTTCGTGAGGAATCACTTTGACATAACCGCATTCAACGCAGACGTTGTTTTCATCGAAAAGATGGGACGCTAAATCTTTCGTCAGCTCAACATGTTCGCAAGTCGCGACGTGCCAGTGATTCGAATCGTCGTTTTCCCACTTTTCCGAAAAGGTATGATTATGAGGGCCACAAGAAGACAAAAGCGAGGCGACCGCGACTAGATTTAGAAACTTTGTTTTCTTCATGCACTGCACCTCCAAAATCATTAACTCGACCTGCGTATCACGCGTCGATCGAATTCACTGCAATTTCTTTTGAAACTTTAATCAAGTTATTTGCTTGAAACATAGTCCATGGCAAAGAAGAAATTGCCGGCTGGGTTATCGATAAGAATCCAGTGCTCGTAGTTCCTCCAATACCAATGTTCTTCGTCATATCGCGCATAAGCGCAAACTTTCTTGTAGTTGTTATCGATAGTTCCGGTGGTTCCATCAAGGAAGGTTCCTTCATAGATCATGCCACTCCAGCAATCACCACTATGAACGCCTTTGTAGTTGTATTGCTTATCGACCTCGAAATAATTGGAGCCGTCCGGGCCACCTTTTTCGATGCAAGTGAGTTTTAGATCCCTGTCGCTATCTTCAAGTTTTCTCGATGACAATCCGCCAGCGAAAATTCTCATTTTATCGTCTTTGGAAATATAGCCGGTTTTGACTAAGTTCTTGAAGCCGTTTAAGCCCTGGACGTCGATGGCGCCGGCGGCTGTTAAGTATTCGACGAATGACTTCTTATCCGACAAGCCGTTTTCAAGCATCAACTTCCATCTCGTCGACATACGAATGTTATCGGCTGAATTGATGAAATTGTGGTCTTCTAATCTTTCTTCGGCTTCGAACATCGTCTTTTCGTCTTTAGGATAATAGACGGTTTTGCGTAACTCGATGTAGTGCTTGAAATCAGGGTGATTGCCTGTGCTGGTGAATCCGGCGAAGTCCCTAACTTTATAGAAATGGCCATCGACCGAATTCTTAGTCTGATAGCAATAGTTGTCGTTTAGTTTCGATAAGTTCTTATACGTGTCGACTATTACTTTTCTGGCTTCCAAATAAGCTTCGCCCAAATCCTTTTGATCGATTTCCGCATAACGGCAAGCGGCGGATCCGAGGGTGGCGTTGATATCTAATTGAAGGAGCAAATTGCTCAATAAGGAGCGATACATGTCTTTGCCTTCGACGGCGAAGTTGAACATGTATTTGATCCTTTCGACATAGGCTTCGACGATGCTCTTGCTGTCTTTGCCAGAAATTCTATAGATGAAGTTGATCGCTTTGTTCTTCACTTCCAAAGAGCCGGCGTGGTCATTGTAGAACCTATCCCTGATGATGCTTTCGAAAACTTGTTCAAGGATGTGGTCGCCAAAGATTCTGTCGGTCATTCCTTCGGGTTTGGATGTCGCTTTGCCAACCGCGGAATCAATGTCTTTCTTGAATTCATCGACAAATCCGTGGCAAACGACGTTTCCATGGTCACTCAAGAAAGCTTTCGAGTATTTGAAATCATCGAGATTGATTCTGAATTGCGTTAATCCTTCTGTGCTGTCGGAAACCGAATGGTGTTCCCACTGATTCGATGAGTCTTTGGAATAATAAAGATCGATCGTCTGATTCTCTTTTACGAATTCTTTCAACCTTTGTGAAACGAAGTCGGTCAAGTTCCTCTTGAAGTCGTTGATCGGCATGATGAAATCCGTATTGAAGGAAGTGATGTTCGTTTCATAGCCATTCAATAAGACTTGGTCGATTTGGGCCTGTGTGCGGACAAGTTCTTCCAACAACTGGTTGTGGTTCATGGTGATCTTTTCGCTGATGGCGTCAATTTTCTTGCTGATTTCGTTTAGTTTGTTGATCACGTCGATTAAAGTCGGTCCTGATTCGCCGATGAAAGTGTCCCCAAGCAAGTTGATCAAGCCAAAGACACCGCCTCCGATGGCAGATGCGGAACCATCTTTATAGCCAAGAAGCATCGAGCAGATATTTCCAAGCAAGTTCAAAGCTATTTTCGCTTTGTCCCAAGAAGGTTCTTCGCTATTGATGTATTTTTCTTCGAACTCCGTTTGGACGGTGTTAGCTTCGTGAGCGTTGCTGCTTTCGCCCGCTAAAGAAATAATCGGTGTATTTAACGTTGATCCAGTTCCCCAAACCAAAACGCCGTAAATGTCATCGTCGTTGCCGCTAAAAGTGATTTTGATGTCTTGACCGTCATTGACTTTTTTGACTTCTTTTACCGAAGCTTGGTATTTGGTGATTAGATCATATGACAAGTAATCGTCTGTTTTTCCAGAGGCGATTTCTTCGTTAATTTTCGTGTAGTTGAAGACTTTCAAATCGCTCGCGGTAATGGCGTCTTTGAAATATTCGAAATTGGTATCAATGTAATAGTCGTTATAATCGGTTTCCTGTCTATTCAATATGGAGCCTTTAAGGTCGACGAACTCCGACATGGTTTCTTTGGTGTATTTCCATTCGTTGCCGCCGTTGCCGCAAGAGCCAAGCGCACATATAGCAATCATGCTAGAAAGACAGATACTTGCTTTTTTCGTTATTTTTTTCATAGCGTTTCTGATTTCTCCAAAATTTACATTTGCACATCATATCGTAATGCAAAAAATCGCTGATAAAAAGCGTGAGAATTATCTAAAAAGATAACATCGACGAATAGGCAGGCGTTTTAGTCTTCTTTTTTTCACCTCGTTTTTTCTCACTGCCCGTCTCCAAAATCGCAACGAATTGGTTATAATTGAGCCACGAACGTCAGAAGACCATCGGCCTTATGTACTTGAATGTCACCATACCGCAGGAAAACGATGGAGAGCCATGGCGTCCGTTGGCGAACTGGACGTGTTAGGGTTTCGCCATTGCGGGAAGCATCGCCCAGAAGATGAATAGAATCACGGATAATTGGCGGCCTTTAGGACACGGTCCGCGATTCGAAGCCATCCACGCTCCGCACGAATTAGACGCTTAGATTCGAGTCAGAGGCCATCCAACTGAA
>JAKSUL010000065.1 GCA_024409055.1 Bacilli bacterium | reverse complement strand
CCGCCGATGACGATGGAGCCGTGGATCATGCCTTCTTGACGCTCCGTAGAGGTGCGGATAAGCACACCAGGGAAATCAAATATCGAGGATTCCTCGGTGAGGGTGCCGGAGTCGCTTAATACGACATAAGCATTCTTCTCGAGTTGGCAATACTCAAAGAAGCCAAACGGCTTATCGTCACGGATGTATTTGGATAATTCGAATCCTCTTTTTTGAAGTCTATTGCGGGTTCTAGGGTGAACAGAGAAAACGACCGGCATCTTATATTCGTCGGCGATTTTGTTTAATGCCGGGAACAATCTCCAGAATTTGGAATCGATATCGACGTTTTCTTCCCTATGGGCCGAAACGACGATGTATTCGCCCTTTTTGAGTCCTAACTTATTGAGGATGTCCGAATTATCGATGGAATCCCTATGGGCGTTAATTACCTCTAACATCGGGGATCCGGTTTTGAAGGTACGCTTCGGGGAGAGTCCTTCTTTCATGAGGTTACCATAGGCGAACTCACTATAAGGCATATTGATGTCGGAGATATGGTCAACGATGGTTCTATTGGTCATCTCGGCGACGGACCAATCCCAACACCTATTGCCGGCTTCCATATGGAAGATCGGGAGTTTTAAACGTTTGGCCGCGATGGCGGATAATGCGCTATTGGTATCTCCAAGAACTAAGACGGCGTCCGGCTTTTCCTTAACCATGAGGTCATATGATTTTGCGATGACGCTTCCCATGGTTTCGCCTAAGTCTTTTCCGACGACGTTAAGATAGAAATCAGGAGCTTTTAATCCTAGTTCTTCGAAGAATATTTGATTGAGCTCGTAATCATAGTTCTGTCCCGTGTGTACCAAAACATGATCAAAAGCCTTATCGCAGGCCTTGATTACTTCGCTCAAACGAATGATTTCCGGACGAGTACCTAGAATCGTCATTACTTTGTATTTCTTCATATAGCCCTCCTTAGAGGTTTGTAACATCTTGCTTATTTTAAGCAAATCTCCTATTTGTGACAACGAATGATGAAATTCACATTTTTACTAGATTTAGTATTTTTGTGAATTCTTCTCTGATAGAAGCGTTTCTAAACGGATAACTAAATCTGAAATTGATAAGAAAAACCCGGCGATCAACGGATCATCCGGGCCGTTTTTAAAGCTACACCAGTTAAGGAATCCAGATACGAGAACAAGTCGAACAATATTTCCTTCATCTCATCGTCTTCGAACTCGACGCGCGTTAAGTCGTTTAACCCGCATCTAAAGATGTAACGAAGTATCTTGAGTTTTCGAGGGTCCGCTTTTTGGGTGGTAGAAGGGTCGAAGCAATCTTGGCATATATAGCCGCCTTCTTCGTAGTTTAAGGCGATTATTCTTTCCTTGCTGCCACATACGGCACAGCAATCGACATTCATGCCGAAGCCGCCGGAATTGAGGACCTTCGCAAAATATATGGCCGCCACCGTATACGGATGCTTTCCGTCTTTGATGGCTTTCAAGCTAGATATGAACCAAGGATACATTTCCTTGCTTTCTTCAGGCTGGACAACTTTCAAGGTCAATTCCTGTATCAAAGATAAGCAGGATAAAGCGTCTAGCGACTTATCGTACACATATGAAGTGACCAGGCTAGCCTCTTTGAGGCTTTTCCCGCCTTGGATACCTTCGCCAAGAAGAAAATCGCTCTCGACCAAAGGCTGACATGCGCTTCCGTTTTTGGAAGTCATCTTGAGCACTCCTCTAGCGTAAAAGGAAAAGAATCCTTCTTCGCCATAGCAATTAACCATCGCGTCGCTTTCTTTTTGGGCGGTCACCCTGATTACGACGCCTCTATATTTGACGTCAATCGTCTTCGCCATATCCGAGTTCTTTTAAGATTCTGGGATCATTTCTCCAGTTGGGAACGCAGTCGACTTCGATCTCGAGGCTATTGATGTGCTTATGCCACATTCTCTCGAGTTCGTGACGGGATCCCATCGAGATCTTTTTGATCATATCGCCACCCTTACCGATGACGATGGCTTTGTGATTGTTCTTCTCCACCACGATCTTAGCCTCGACGACCAAAGCGCCTTTATCCTCGGTGATCGAGGTTATGATAACCGCGCTTTGATGGGGGATTTCTTGCTTTAAGAAATGGAGGATCTTCTGCCTGATGATTTCCTTGGCCTGATAAGACATGTCCTTATCGGTGATCATGTCTTCCGGATAATATGGCATTGTTCCACTTAAGCACGGAACGACCATTTCCTTAACTTCTTTGATGCCGTAGTTTTCTAAGATCGAGGCTTCTTGGACTTTGGCATTGGGGAATTCTTCCTCAAGCTTAGCTTTAATGGCCATGCCTTGCTCAGGGCGGATAAGGTCGATCTTGTTGATCAAGATGAACAAAGGGCACGGATTCTTGATGGTTTTTAAAATGGCGATATCGGCATCTAGGCTTTTAGTTGAACCGTCGACCACATAAACGATGGCGTCGACGTCTCTAGCAGACTGAAACGCCGTTTTCTTCATATGACGATACAAAGCTTCTCCACCATCAAAAATACCTGGGGTATCGACGAAAACGATCTGATAGTCTTTTTCCGTCAAGATTCCGCAGATGGAGTCCCTTGTTGTCTGCGATTTAGGGGAAACAATCGATACTTTCTTTGAAAGTAAGGCATTTAATAACGTCGACTTTCCGACGTTTGGTTTTCCTAATATTGCAACGAATCCACTTTTCATAAATCTTCTCCTGAGAACGCAAACGGAAGAAGCATGTCGACCGTTGCTTCCATGGAATCACCATGGAGGTTAGCCAAATATATTGGGGCATCGTGAGGGAACAACTCGCTCAAGACTTGGCGGCAAGCCCCACACGGAGAGCAGACGTTTTCTGTATCGGCAACGATGGCCATGCTTTCGAAGTCATCGCAAGTCTTGCCGTCCATCATCGCGCTATAAATGGCGTTTCTTTCGGCGCACATGCATAGGGAATATGAGGCGTTTTCGACATTGGCTCCAACATAGATGGAACCGTCTTTGCATTTTATAGCGGCGCCGACAGCGAATTTGCTATACGGACTATAGGAGAGTTTCCTAGCATCTATCGCAATAGCGATCAATTCTTCTTTGCTCACTTTTTCTCGTCCTCCTGAAGTATCTTCTCCTGAAGCGGGAACATTATCTCTTCGTCTTCTTTTTTCATATGGTCATAGCCAAGAAGATGGAGGATGCCATGGCAGAACAAGAAACGAAGTTCCCTGTCCGCGGTATTGCCAATTTCCTTGGCTTGCTCTAAAGCGCGAGGAATGCAGATGAATATCTCTCCTAACATCTTCGGCACATCGTCGCCTAAGATAATTCCTTCTTCGCTTTTATCGTCGTTAAAAGCAAAGCTTATAACGTCGGTGACTTTGTCGATATGACGGTAGTCGCGGTTGATTTCTTGGATGGTGGGTTCATCCACCAAAGAAACATCGACTTCGTAGTTGCTCTTTATATCGAGCATCTTAAAAGCCGTTTCCATTATCGAGAGGTATTTGTCTTCTAGATTTGCGTATTCTTCGTATACGCCGGGGTCAAATGATAATTCCATGGCAATATTCTAGCTTATTAGTTGTCTTTGCACTCCTATAAAATGCATTTCGCGTCGTCGACGAACATACGGCATCCGCATTTACGCATTGACGATTAGTTCGAAGACCTCGAACACTTCTTTGCTTACTCCTAGCAAGGCGGCGGTTCTAAAAAGCTTTGGCTGATCTCCGTATTTCTTCAAATAAAGCCAAATAGCTTTTGTGAACATTTCGCCATCGTAGTCCTTCCTGTTTTTGATTAGCTCACAAACGGTTCTTTCGGCGTCGTAGACCTTAACGGTGTTGCCAAGCAGCGTGACCGCCTCCGTTATGCCGGCCTCATAAAGCTCTTTTTTCGAAACGCTATGAATTATTACGTTCTCGATCTTCTTTCTAGAAGGGTGATATCCTTGGGGACCACAAACCTCCATAAACGTTGGAACTAAGTCAGTGAGGCCCAAAAGATACAAAGCGCTAACTCCGCAGAAAATATACTTGGAGAATCTTTTCTGGAGGACTGAATAATCATCCGTTAGAAATTCCCTATCGGTGTATATACCGGGAGCGGTTTTAATCATTTTCCTCCTTGCCACAAAGTCATACAAAAACCACGATTGGATTCCGGCCTCATCGACATCTTTGCGAGTGATGTATCCGCCGTTTTTTTCATAGATTTGTTCAAGTTTTTTATAATTCGTCGTTTCTTTCATTTGCACTTTATTTTTTGCCTTTTACTGTGCATTTGCAAGTTATTCTTTTGAATCCGTTCCGGATTTTCTAAATTGTTGCGTTTCCAACCACAAACGAAGAAACATGGTTTAATTCGGAACAAACTCTAAAATCTCCTTACTCCCTTTAATCTTCCTTTAGTCCTCTAAAAAACGCCTCCTCCTTATCTATCTCGTCTTGAAGATAGAATCCCCTTAATAGCTTCGTCCACTCCTCACCCAGGAAATATATGGACATGAAGGTGAACAAAACATAGTTGAGGGCTATATGTTGAGAGATTAAGGCGCATAGAAGCGACAAGACCAAAGCCAAGGCAAAGTAGATATATCCCTTATAAGAGATGATGTTTGCTAGACGATATCCGCTATTTAATAAAGAGGCAGCCTTGATCCTTTCCTCTTTCTTTACTGGCCCTAACAAAAATCTAGCCTCATCTTCTTCGATTTTTCTAACTATTGAATCGCATTTACCTTTGGTAAGCAGTTCGATCAAAGCGGTAAGAAGGAAATAAACAAGGATAAATACCCCTACCCCAATATCGTTTAAGGAAAATAACAAAGTGAGCCCCACGATCTCGGCGAAAGTAACGGGCAAGGAGATAGAAACCTGAAAGATGAGTTTCTTTAGGTTTAGGTAATGTTTATAAGGCTCTTCTTTCTTATAAGGCGGGAGTTCGTCTAAAACGTGCGAGTGCTGGTCATCAAACCGTTTCATCGCTTTGACCAAATGAACTCGTTTCCCTATCGAAAGCAAAGAAAACAAAACGAAGCTAAGAAGAGACAAAAGAAAACTTCCGTCTTTGTTCACGAAATAAAAACCAACCAAAAGGGAGATAAGGCCGAAAACGCCGAGCAATATTTGAACAAGGGAGTCCGCTTTATTCTCTAATGGGGTTATTTTGGCCCTAAACGGCTTCACTGAGGCGTTTATGACCTCGAGATAGGTCAACGACCATATCGAAGCCAATTTCGCGTAAGAGAGCCTTCTTTTTCCTTTGCTGGGGTCGAAGACAAAGAAAGAAGAGCCCCTCCTCTTGTATAGATAAACCATATGGATGAGGCCGTTTTCGTTTAAGACCAAAAGCAAAGGGTATGTCTTATTTTGCTTTATCTCTAAAGGCGAAATGGCTTTATAGCCTTTTAGTAGCAAACCGTGTTTACTGCCTTCTTCGATCAATTCCTTAATGCTCAATGAGGAGGATGACTCATTGAGGTATTTGTAATCTTTATTCTTTGAATAATGGCATAAGGCCATCTTTAGGCACGCCATGCCACAAGACTTGTTGTGGCGTTGATATATGAATGTCTCCATATATATCTATTGGCGGAAAAGAAACAAAAAGGGCAAAGAAAAAGCCAAGTTTATTGGACTTGGCTCATCTTGTTTTAATCGAATTACATCACGTTGCCGCCGATTTCGATGTAGCAGATGACTCTTAAGACATCTCTCTGATCGAAATCCCATTTGCCCTCAGAATCAAATAGAGCCGGGGAATCTTCGGCGCAGCCGACAAGGGTCAACACGCTTTCGCCGCCATTGGTGGTGATGCTGCCCTTCTCGTTGTAATTGGAGAAGATGAAGGCGTTGGTGATGCTGCCGTTAGGAAGTTCAACCTGAATCGTGATTTCAAGATCTTCCACCATTTGTTCAAGGACTTTCCAGCGGGCATAAGACGGTAACCATGATCCCGAGTCTCCGTCCCAATCGCTCAACACGATTTCGCTGGCACCTTGTTCAACAAAGATAGATGAGGGGTTAGCTTGGGAGAAGTCAAGAACGTAGTGAGTGCCGTCATCATAGTAGAAATCTTCGGGGCTAAGGAGTTTAAGTTCTGTAGCGCCTTCTGGCTGAACATAGTAGACATAACCGGTTCCGAGGGTTCTACCACCTTCCCTCATTGTGAAGAACGTTCCTTCAGGGATTATGCGTTCGGCCACGAACTCAAAATTGACTTCATAAGAAGATCCGAGCATCAAAACATCGCCGTATTTGGCTGAATCGAATGTAAGGGAAGCGGCTGTGTCGATGCCGTCAAAATATAACGACGGTCTATAGTTCTGCGAAACCGGCGTGTGCCTTCCGCCCTCATCCTTGGTATAAAGCCTAATTTCGGCCTTAACCTTAGTGTGGCACTCAAGCTTTTCGCCTTTCTTGACGACCTTAGCGCCTCTTTCAAGGTCAGCTTTATCAACGCCGGAAAGAAGCATTCCAACACTTTCTCCGGCAAAAGCATCGTCATACATGACCTTGTTAATTTCGATGCCGCCTATCTTCGTTTCAAGCGGAGTATCGCTATTGGGTTTATAGACCCAGACATCGTCTCCGACACTGAAACTGCCACCGCCAACGTTTCCTGTGACGATGACGCCCCTACCTGTTTGGGTAAAGAAATCTTGGACATTCAAGAAACCTTTTTTGGCTGTGTAAGTCGCTTCGGCGTAGTAATCATCAAAGTCTGCGCTCTTGTCTTGGAGAACTCCGATGATAGTCTCTTTGCTGATGGAAGCCGGATTATCTTCTGAAATAAGATAATCGCAAACAATATTCATAGGGCCGTTTAAGCTAGAGATGAAGTAACGATAGACCGCATTGGTGAAATCACCTGGGGCACTTATCAAATAAGCGTCGTAAACTTTGTTTTTATTCTGCTTGTCTTCCTCGAAAGAAGGCAACTTGTAGGAGAATGTCGATGTAGAAGTTCCGTCGCTGACCTCGACTGCTAAAAGGCCGGAAGCCTCAAAAGTCGGGGCTTTTGTGCATTTAGCCGAGTAGGTGTAAACAGATTTTTTGAGCTTATATTCGACTCTCTTGTTGCAATCTTTGCAAGTTGACGAATAAGTAATATCGGATCCTGTATTAGTCGACAGCCCACCGAAATGGTGGCGGCCTTCCTCGCCGCGTTCATCGCATTCGGTGCAAGTCTTCCAGTGTTCGAACTTATCGAAGGAATATCCACCATAGGTGTGGGTGTGGGTCGAAGTTGTCTCGCTGGATTCGGAGGAGGCGCTTGTTTCAGAAGAGGCCGGCTCAGAAGAAGCTGAGGTCTCGCTAGTCTCGGAAGAGACAGAAGTCGGGGTTGATGTCGCCGAAGTGGCTTCGCTGACATTAGAGCTAACGCTTGTCTTGGAACTGGAAGTCGCTGCACCTGAGTCGGATCCAGTGCTAGAAGCGTTGCCGCCACCGCAACCCATGAGCAAAGCGCCCAAGGTCAAAAGTGGCCAAATTTTGTTTGTTTTCATTTATTTGAAAAATCCTTTCGACTAATTCTAACTTTTAAAGACCCCCATTAAAAGCAAAACGAAGTTTCCGAATCGAATGATTAATTCCAAAGACCGTTTTGTTTGGTAGAATACCAGCATGGCTTATCACATCAACATCGTTCTCCACGAACCAGAAATACCTCAAAACACCGGAAATATCGCAAGAACCTGCGCCGCGATTGGAGCGTCTTTGCACCTTATTAAGCCGCTTGGCTTCTCTTTGGACGACAAATACATGAAACGCGCTGGTTTAGATTATTGGGATAAGTTAGACGTCCATGT
>JAKSUL010000064.1 GCA_024409055.1 Bacilli bacterium | reverse complement strand
ATTTCTCCTGGCTTGGGACTAAGGAAAAATGGGACCATCATCGCAGACGGATCTTGAATGCTATAGACACCGCAGTCATAGAAGATATCCTTACCGAATTCATACTCATCCTTATCGTAAAGATAAGCGTGTGGGACAAATGGGTGTTTTCTTACGTTAGGGTAGCGCCTTAAAAACTCCTCATCATCCATCTTATTCGTGTTAAGCAAAAGGGCATGAGTCCTTTCCTTTTCCATCGAATCAAGCAATGAGACAATTTCTTCTTCGCTAAGGTATTTTCCTAAACTCTCACGTAAGCTCATACCAAAATAGTAGTGTAAGTTAATGAAAATCTCCATATTTCTTTATCGCTTTAGTGATAAAGAGAAAAGTGTTTGCTAAAATATGCTCATGAGAATGGTAGATATTATTGAGAAGAAGCGCGACGGAGGCTCCCTCTCAAAAGAAGAAATCGATTTCTTCGTCCAAGGATACGCGAAAGGCGAAATACCCGATTATCAAGCCTCGGCTTTATGCATGGCCGTCGTTTTTCAGGGTATGAACCGCGATGAAATCGCTAACCTCACGGACTCCATGATGCATAGTGGTGACACGATAGATTTATCGGGTATCGCTGGGCTTAAAGTCGATAAACATAGCACCGGTGGCGTCGGAGATAAGACGTCCTTGGTTTTAGGGCCTCTTGTTGCCGCGTGCGGCGGCAAGGTCGCTAAAATGAGCGGACGTGGCTTAGGCCATACAGGCGGAACCCTCGATAAGATGGAATCCATCCCCGGTATGCGCATTGGCTTAACCGAGGAAGAATTCATCAACCAAGTCAATACGATCGGAATCGCCATCATGGGTCAAACCGCTTCGTTAGATCCGGCCGACAAGAAGCTTTACGCTTTACGTGACGTTACGGGCACCGTCGAATCCATTCCGTTGATCTCATCCTCTATCATGTCGAAGAAATTGGCTTCTGGCTCAGACTGCATCCTTTTAGACGTTAAGTTTGGATCCGGCGCTTTCATGAAGACATTTGAAAAGGCTCGTGAACTAGCCGTTGCCATGGTTAAAATCGGCAACACTTTAGGACGTGATACCAGAGCCATCCTCACCGATATGGATCAGCCGCTTGGCTTAGCCGTTGGAAATAGCCTCGAAGTCAAAGAAGCCATCAAGACCCTCAGCGGCCATGGACCAAAGGACCTCGTTAGCCTAGTCACCGAAGCCGGCGCCATAATGTTGGAGCAAGGCAAAGTCGTGTCCAACCACGAAGAAGGCGTTAGGAAAATCAAAGCCGCGATCGCCGATGGCTCAGGCTTAAGGAAACTCGCCGAACTCGTTAAAGCACAAGGCGGAGATTGCACGTATATCTATGATCCGTCTCAATTCCCGGTCGCGAAGCGAGAGATCGAAATCCGTTCCACCTATGAAGGATACATCGAAAGGATCGACTCCTTGGCGATCGGCGTCTCCGCGATGAAACTTGGCGCTGGACGCGCCACGATGGATGATGTCATCGATATGAGCGCAGGCATCTTGCTCAATAAGAAAGTGGGGGACAGAGTTTCTTATGGAGACGTTTTGGCTACCGCCTACACAAACAAAGACGATGTCGATGGCGTTCTAATCGATATCCATGACGCTTTTAAACTAAGCGAAAAGGCGATTAAACCACAGCCCATCGTTCACGATTACGTTAGATAAAATGCGAATACTCGTTCAAGAAGTTTTAGAAGCCTCCGTAACTATCGAGGAAGAGAAAGTGGCCTCAATCGGCCATGGCTTTCTTCTTTTCGTCGGTTTTACCGAAGGCGATGATAAAAAAGTGGCCGAGAGGATGGCGGAAAAAGCCGTCAAGCTCAGGATCTTCCCCGATCAAAACGGAAAGACAAATCTTTCTCTGAAAGACGTTAATGGAGAGGTTCTTTCGGTCAGCCAGTTCACTTTGTATGCGAATTGTAGTGAAGGCAATAGGCCGTCATTTGTTAATGCGATGAGGCCGGATGAGGCTAGAGAATTATTCACCTACTTCAATGAATATCTAAAAACATTAATCCCGAATCTACAGACCGGAGTATTCCAAGCCGATATGAAAGTCAGCTTGGTTAACGATGGTCCCTTCACCATTTGGCTCGATAGCCAGGAGGTACTCAAATGAAAGTTCTCGTCGGTTTAAGCGGCGGTGTCGATTCAGCGGTCGCCGCCTATTTGCTCAAAGAGCAAGGATATGAAGTTGCCGGGGCTTTTATGCGCAACTGGGACGCTTTAGCTAATGGCGATTATTTAGGCAATCCGACCATCAATGACGACCAATGCCCCCAAGAGAAGGATTATCAAGATGCGGTGGAGGTCGCGAAGAAACTCGGCATTCCGCTACTTCGTTGCGACTTCGTCAAAGAATATTGGGATCACGTCTTTTCTTATTTCCTCGATGAGTACAAAAAAGGCAGAACTCCTAACCCCGATGTTTTCTGCAATAAGTACATCAAATTCGACTCATTCAGAAAGTTCGCCATGGATAATGGCTACGACATGATCGCCATGGGACACTATGCCAAAAAAGAGACCTTCGAAGGACTTGAATACCTTTATAAAGCATCTGACAAAAACAAAGACCAATCGTATTTCTTATCTCAAATCAACGAAGAGCAAATCGCTTCCTGTTTATTCCCTCTTAGCGACATCGATAAGCCGCGCGTTAGGGAGATAGCCCATGAATTAGGTCTAGAAAGCGTCATGGACAAGAAGGACTCCACGGGCGTTTGCTTCATCGGCGAAAGAAACTTCCGCCAATTTCTCAATAACTATTTCCCGGCCACCAAAGGCAATATCGTCGACGGCAAATCCGGCAAGGTTATTGGAACCCATATGGGCGTCCTTTATTACACCTTGGGCCAAAGACACGGCTTAGGAATAGGCGGCGTCAAAGGGTTAGAGAATAACGGTGCTTGGTTCGTCTATAAAAAGGATGTGGCAAAAAATATCCTATACGTCGCTAACGAAGGCGAAGACGAACTCTTATTTAGCGACTCTTGCATCGTTAAAGAAATCAACTGGGTCGGCCCAAAACCGGAAGGCAAAATCGAAGTAGGGGTCAAATTCCGTTACCGTCAGCCCGATCAACCTTGCTACTTAGAATGGCAGGGAGACGAAGTCAAATTGACCTTCATCAAAAAACAAAAAGCCGTTACTCCAGGACAAATCGCCGTCTTCTATGTTGGCGAAAGAATGCTTGGCGGCGGAAAGATCGATTCGGTTTATCTAAACGGGAAAAGGACCGATCTTTGATTGTCACATATGAGAAATTGAGGAGGGTTTTCGCTACCTCCTCTTTCTTTTGCGCGTGTGTGGTGATAAAATCACCGCGTCGCAAGGGAACCTGCCACTCCCGGATTAGTGGGTAATGCCACCGTGCCAAGCGTTAATTGGAGAATTGAGTGCACCTATGGTGAAGAAGGATGGTACCGCGCCCTCGCGTTCCTTCATCGGGTGTTTTTATTTTTTTGGAGGCTCATATGAAAAAATTAACAGGAGCAGAAATCAGGAAGACGTGGATCGCCTTCTTCGAAAGCAAAGGACACAAACACATGGACGGTGTCTCCCTCATTCCAGAGGGTGATAAATCCATTCTTTGGGTCAACGCCGGCGTCACCGGACTTAAGAAATATTTCGACGGATCTTTGATCCCGCCGTGCAGAAGGATCGTCAACGTTCAGAAATCGATTCGTACCAACGACATCGAAAACGTCGGGCATACCGCTAGGCACCATACATTCTTCGAGATGCTTGGAAACTTCTCCATCGGCGATTATTTCCGTAAAGAAGTCATCGCTTGGGCAGTAGAGATCCTTTCTAGCCCGGAGTGGTTCGACATCCCGCTTGAAAAGCTCTACATGACATATAACCCCTCCGATAAGGAAACCTATCAATATTGGCAGGATAACGGGGTTAGCAAAGATCACCTCATCCCGCTTGAGGGTAACTACTGGCAAATCGGCGAAGGACCGTGCGGCCCGAACACCGAAGTCTTCTTCGACCGTGGTGAGAAATACGATCCGGAACATCGTGGTATCGACATGCTTAAAAACGACGAAGAAAACGATCGTTACATCGAGATTTGGGGCATCGTCTTCTCCCAGTATAACGCCGTCAATGGCGTGAAGCGCGAAGACTATAAGGAACTCCCGAGCAAAAACATCGATACCGGCGCTGGACTTGAGCGTATCGCCTGTGTCCTTCAGGGAACCGAAACCAATTTTGAGACCGACCTCTTCATGCCGATCATCAAGGCTATCGAGAAGATCGCCAAAAACCCGTTTGAAGGAACTGCTAAGCTTTCCTATCGCGTAATCGCCGATCACGCACGTGTACTTACATTCGCGCTATCAGATGGCGCATATTTCAGCAACGAAGGACGCGGATACGTCTTAAGACGTATCATTAGACGCGCCATGCGTTATGCCCAAAAGATCGGAATCGAAGGAACCTTCATGTGGAAGCTTGTTCCGGTCGTCGTTGAAAACTACAAAGATTTCTACCCATATTTGACTCAGCATATGGATATCGTCGCCAAGATGATCAAGGGCGAAGAAGAAAAATTCCTCAAGACCCTCTCTTCTGGCGAAGCTCTCCTTAAGACCATGATCGAAGGCAAGGATACTTTGGATGGCGCCTCTACCTTCAAACTTTATGACACCTATGGCTTCCCGCCGGATATGACCCGCGAAATCTGCGAGGAATCTGGTGTTAAGTGCGACATGGAAGGATTCCAGTCCTACATGGAAGAGCAGCGTGAGAGAGCCAGAAATGCCCGTGGCGATATCGAATCGTTCCATAAACAGTCTAAAGACCTTCTTGCTTTCAAAGATGCTTCCGAATTTGTTTATGAGGATGTCGATATGAAAGCCAAAGTCATCGGCTTGTTCGTCGATGGCGTCAAAGTCGACTCGATCGATGAAGAAGGCGACGTTGCCTTTGATAAAACCACCTTCTACGCCGAATCCGGCGGACAGGTGAGCGATACCGGACTTATCGAATCCGAAACCTGCCAGGCTGAAGTCAGCCACGTTTCCAAAGCCCCGAGCGGACAACATCTCCACCATGTGAACCTTGCCTATGGTTCCATCAAAGTCGGCGATGAATTAACTCTTAAGATCGATCACAAGAAACGCAACCTCACCATGAGGAACCACAGCGCCACCCACCTTTTGCACGCCGCTTTGTGCGAAGTGCTTGGCACCCACGTCGACCAGAAGGGCGCTTTCTACAATGAGTCCTACCTCCGCTTCGACTTCCCGTCGATGAATAAACTCACCAAAGAACAACTTTCTATGATCGAAGCCAAAGTCAATGGCTGGATCATGGACGCCATCCCTGAGGTTACCGAAGTCCTCCCAATCGAAGAGGCCAAGAAACTCGGAGCCGAAATGGAATTCAGCGAAAAATACGGCGACACAGTACGCGTCGTTTGCTTTGGAGATGTTTCCAAAGAATTCTGCGGCGGCACCCATGTTGCCAATACCCGCGATATTGGTCTATTCGTCATCGAAAGCGAAGAAGCTATTGCCTCGGGTGTGAGAAGGATCCAATGCCTTACCTCTAAAGGCGCTTATGAATATCTCTCCAACAAAGCCGGATTAGTCGCTTCCGTCGAAGAAAAACTCGGCGGCGTCTCCGATAGCGATGTCTTATCTCGTATCGGCTCGATGCAAGAAGAAATCGTTGCCAAGAAGAAAGAACTCGCCGCTTTGAAAGACAAGATGAACGCCGCTAGCGCCAAGTCCATCGAGAGCGAAATCGTCGATAAGAACGGCGTTAAGCTCTTGGTTAAATATGTTGCCGGCGCCTCTAGAAACGATATCGTCTCTATGGGCGATAACCTCAAAGGCAAACTCACCGATTACGCCATCGTCGTCATCGGTGGAGAAAACGGAGCTCTTCCAGTCAGCGTCTTCTTAGGTGGAACCGCCACGAAGAAGAGCAAAGCCGGAGATATCGTCAAGAAACTCGGTTCCATCATGGGCGGAAGTGGTGGAGGACGCCCCGAAATGGCGTCTGGCCAATTGAAGGACCTCACCAAGTTCGAAGAAGCCAAAAAGGCCGTCGAGGAGATCTTTGGTGAATAAGGTCATCGGGCTTGACCTTGGGTCGAGGACGTGCGGCATCGCTATAAGCGATGTTCTCGGAATCGCCCATGGTTATGAAAACTTCCGATTCCAAGATGGGGCGTACCGTCAATGCATCGCCCACGTCATCGAAGTCCTTCATAAAGAAGGAGTGACCGAGGTCGCCCTCGGCTACCCCCTCAACATGGATGGCTCAGCTGGAGATTCGGCCCATAGAAGCGAAAGGTTCAAAGAACAGCTCCTCGCCGAAGACCCCAACTTAAATATCACTTTGGTCGACGAAAGGATGACGACCGTCACCGCCTATAGGTGGATGAGGGAAGCCAACCTAAAAGCCGACAAGAAAAAGAAAATCATCGATCAGCAAGCCGCGATCGTCATACTCGAGTTCTACCTCGAGAGAAAGGAACTCAACCAATGAGCGAAATCAAAGAAAACGAAATCGTCATCACCAAAGACGACGGAAGCGAAGAAACTTTCAAGATTCTTTTCTTCTACACCAACCCGGAGAGGAAGAAAGACTTCTACTTCATCTACAAAGACGAAAATCCCGATGAACTCATCGTCCTTTGCTCCGAGGATGGAAAAGAACTCATGGAGTGCACTGAGGAAGAATTCGAAGAGGCCAACGAAATGCTCGAGACCTACGAGAACGATCCTAAGATCCAAGAGGCCAAAAAATAGAAACTTGTTAGTCTAATGACTAATAAGTATAATCACTACGACTAGAAAGAAGGGTAACTATGCAAGAAGAACAAATTTGGATGACAGTCGATGGAATGCTCGAGCTCGAAGCTAGGCTCCGTCACCTTATCGATGTCGAACAGCCGGACGTCATCGCCGCCCTCACCGCCGCTCGTGCCCAGGGCGACTTAAGCGAAAACGCTGACTATGACGCCGCCCGTGACCGTCAGGCCAGAATCGAAGAAGAAATCAAGGATATCGAACACAAGAAAGATATCGCTGTCGTTGTCATCTCCAGGGAAAAGAGCGAAGAACTCAAAGCCAACCTCGCCAACCTCAAGATGTCCCTTTCCAACCCAGACCTCGCTGACGAAGAACGTCACGCCGTCGAAGGAAAGATCGAACAGCTCCAAAGAATCGTCAACGTTGCGACTATCGCTCCGTCCTCAGCCTTCATTGATGACGTCGTCTCCTATGAAGACCTCAGCGACGGAACCGAACACACCGTCGGTATCGTCGGTACAGTCTCCGCTGACCCGATGGCCGAACCTCTCCCGCTCATCTCCGACAAATGCCCGCTCGGCGTTGCCATCATCGGATCTCTTCCGGGCGATGAGAAGGAAGTCAAGTCCGTCAAAGGATACAAGATCAAGATCTTGACCGTTGAAAAGGGCAAAGTCTCCCACAAAAAATAAAAACCTATTAATTAGGATAACGCGTGCATGCATATGCGCGCGTTTTTTGTCCAACCGCTCTGCAAATAACAAAAAACGGCGCCATTGATTTTGCTGAACAATATTTTCTTATGTGTAATAAACGCTTTTGTTTATTTTGATTAAATCAAACAAACGGCGTAGAACAAAGAAGGGGATAAATATGAGTATAAAAAAATTCTCCTATTTGCACTTGTGCTTGCAGTTGCTTTGAATTGCACTTTAAGTGCTTCACTAAGGGGTGAAAACGAAACTCGCGACTTTTTGACCGCTTTGAAGTCGAAGGAACGCCTTGTCAAAAACTTGGATTTTTTCAAAGAGAATAAGAACGGGGAAACGTTCACGGTCATCGCTGACGATGCTAATGACGTTAGATTTCGGAAAAAAATAAACAACACAAAACGCACTTTCGGGAGAAGGGCCGATCCTGACCGTTTAAAATCCTCTGCAGAGTGACGCTTTAGGTGAGATAAACTATGTGAACAGTTTATTCGATTACAATTTAATCACTATCATCCAGGAAATCACGAAATCAGTGACTTACATATGTGCTTTGGCCTATCGATAGTTAAATAACACATTTATTATAAAAGATATGAACTACAAAAAATTTATTCAAATACTCGAACAAAA
>JAKSUL010000063.1 GCA_024409055.1 Bacilli bacterium | reverse complement strand
AGCTATCTCTGTCGTTAATAGATATTAATCTTTTCACTCTAATCACCTTTTCTTTGTACTAATTTTATCAAAAAACGCTCCACCATTTATAGTGAAGCGGGTGTTTTTTGATTGGTGGAGTCGCGGGGAATCGAACCCCGGTCCGAAGGAAGTCCTACAAAGGCATCTACAGCTTAGGCTCCGTCTAATAATCCTAAGGCTCGATGGAGCCCAGTTTCCTCAGGATTTGACTGTAAGGTTTTCGTCCCTCGAACCAGCCGATTCTTTGGGCTTATCACTTTCTGTTCCGCCCACTCCCATCCAAAGTGCGAAACGATGGGGTGAACGTGCCGCCCAGCCTAAGCCGGGTACCTATGTCGGTCGCTAATTAATTAAGCGCAAGCATATGAAGCACGCGGGGTGCTTCTCATGTAACTGTTGTCAGTTATTGTTTTTTGGCGGTGAGTCGCCACCTTGCTGCAGTCTAAGCCAAACATTCCCCCGTCAAAACCAGTACGGCCCCAGGTGAATAATGACGCCAAGTTTTATCTTGGTGCGTTAATTATAAGCACGCGTATCACTCATTCAAGAACAACGAGTGTCGTTTTTCTCACTTACTATATTTATTAATATAATCTTCGGAGATTCGTGGCATCATATACTCGACATATGAAAATAGAAAAAAGAAAAATCCGCTATAGACTGCCAACAAGGGTCGTAGCCCACTCAGATAACATCGAAAACGTCGAGGCTCTCCTCGTCGATAAGAATCCGCAGATCGGATTGTACGAAAACGATTGTCTCCATATCAAAGGCAAGGGATACATCATCCTCGACTTTGGAGAGGAACTCGCCGGAGGAATAAGCATCTCCACTTATATTGCTTGGCCGGAAACGAAATTATTCCCGGTCCGAATCAGATTCGGAGAATCGCTCACCGAATGCTGCGCTGAGCTCGGCGAAAAGGGCGCCTGCAACGATCATGCGATACGAGACATGGAGGTTGCCCTCCCGTTTCTAAGCACACAGTCTTACGGCGACACAGGTTTCCGCTTCGTGAGGATCGATTTCCTTTCAGAACTACGTTACGACATCAAAGCTATTTTGACGAAAGAGTGGTATCGCGAATTCGAGCAGAAAGCTTCTTTCAAAAGCGAAGATCCACTACTAAACAAAATTTTCGAATGTTCAAAAAGAACCGTGACCCTCAATGTTCAAAACAACATTTGGGATGGCATAAAACGCGACCGTTTGGTTTGGATAGGGGACATGGAACCCGAGGTCCACGCTTTGTTGCATCTATATGGCGACATCGAAGAAATCGAACAATCTATCGCCTACGCCGAAGCCACAAACCCAATGCCAGGCTGGATGAATGGAATTCCTTCTTATTCCCTTTGGTATCTCCTCATTTGCTTCGATCGTTACGATAATTCAAAAGACGGCGAATTCGCTAAGCGACACGTCGATTATATGAATAAGGTTATCGCCCAATTCGACGAAGCTTTCGGAGATAACGGCGAATTCTCTTATGAAAGAGTAAAAAACGCACCTTCCAACTTTTA
Source organism: Bacilli bacterium (assembly GCA_024409055.1). Lineage (GTDB taxonomy): Bacteria > Bacillota_I > Bacilli_A > RFN20 > CAG-826 > Alloenteromonas. The sequence goes on along the minus strand of JAKSUL010000063.1, from coordinate 6,698 downwards.
TTTCATTGATTGGCCGAGCAACGACATCGAAGAAAACGAAAAGAAGAACGCCAACGTCAATTTGGCTATATACGTGCTAAAGCATTTAGAAAAAATGTATGAAGAACTCGGATATGATGCTAGCCAAATAAAAGGCATCATCGCCAAGGCGTTTAAGGTTAAGCAAGTTACACCGACCTATAAGCAATTCGCCGCTCTTCATTATTTGGTTCATAAAGATGACGCTTCATATGACGTCTTGGTAAAAGACGGAACCAAAGGAATGTCCACTTTTCTCTCTTATTACACATTGACCGCCGTGGCGGATAAAGATCTACCAAAAGCCATCGAAATGCTCAAAGAGTATTACGGGGCGATGTTAGATAAAGGCGCCACCACATTCTGGGAAGACTTCAATATCGAATGGGCCAAAGGCTCCTCGAGAATCGATGAATTCCCGAAAGAAGGCGAAAAAGATATTCACGGAGACTTCGGGGCATATTGCTACGTCGGTTTCCGCCACTCCCTCTGCCATGGATGGAGTTCTGGGCCGGTGTCGTTCTTAATCGAACAGCTGAACAAATAAAAAATACCCATAACGTATATCGAATCACACGTTATGGGTTTTATTTATGCCGTTGGCCAAGTTCTATTGTTTTTAAACCAGTTTGTTTCCTTAAGAATCGTATCGTTATTGCTTCCGTGAACGGTGAAGTCAACCAATCCATTTCCTTTTATGGAGGTGCACTGGATATTTCCGTTCATGGATTTATAACCTTTTTCGGAATCATCAACAATCGTGGTGACGTAGATCTTATCGGTCCACTTTCCAAGGCGATTAATGGCGTCTTGGGCAGGGAACATATTGAGCGGTTCTTTCGTATATTCATCGCTACCAGCGCAGCAACAGACGCAAACGACCTGAGGTTTGATGGCGTTAAGAAGCTTGTCGGTGTTAGCCGTATAGGAGCCATGGTGTGCTCCCTTGAACAAAGTGACTTCAGGAAGAGAGTTGCTATCAACCAAGGAAGATTCGCCTTCCTTTTCCAAGTCGCCGGTGAAGAGATAGTTGTTTTCACCTTGGCTAATCAATACGCAGACGGAGTAATTGTTCTCGTCATTGGTGTCCGTTTCATAGTACTTTTGGTAAAGGATATCCATATTGATTCCAGGAGCGAGCTCGTAAGTTCTTTGAGCTCCTTCTTTGGAAGAATTCCAACATTCGAGGGCCGTGAAGTGCTTGGCTCCATCATCTTTAACTTCGGCATCGCGTTCGGCCACGTAGTCGTTATAAACACCAGATGATGCGCCCGTGCGAGCAAAGTCGATGATTGTTTCGCACTTATATCTTTTGAAGATTCCAGGCGAGGCTTTCGTTCCAACGAAACCGGCGATGTGGTCTTGGTGGGCGTGGGTCGCAATAACGTATTCAAGCGTGCCGTCTTCGACTCTGCCAGGTTGATTTAGATAAGAGGCAATCGCTTCAGAAGATCCACCGCGGCTGCCGGCATCGATTAAGATATCGGTCTCCCCTGCTTTGATATAAACGGAGTCGCCCGTGTATTTATTTCCGAGTTCAAGGAAATTGATTGAGATGGAAGCCGTATCGGTTACGGTTATGATTCTTTCGAGCTTTTTATCGGCCTTTTCATATTTCAACGTGTAGTCGACGTAGAAAGTCTTCTCGACATCGGTCGAAATCTTTTCGACTGGTGTCTTTTCGTTTCCCTCAAAGTAGCTGATGGTGACCTTGCCCGAAACGTCTTCTCCGTTATAGGTGGCCTTAACGCCTTTTTCCTTATATGTAGTATTGAGACCGATCGAATAGGCGTTAGATCCAATCAAGGCAAAGTCGATCTTTGGATTATTGGCAAGATACCCTTTGTACGCAAAAAACCCTCCAATAGCCAAAGCGATGAGAACCACCACTATGATGATGGCCGCGACTGGGCTTTTCTTTGCGGCTTTAACAGCGGATTTCGCCACTTTTTTGTATGTGGTCTTGCTTGAAGATTTTGATGTCTTTTTCGATGCAGTGGATTTCTTTGAAGTTGCCATAGTTATTCCCTCGCGATGATTTTATCAATTTGAAAGGCCATGAAGGAAACCAATTGCATATTTTTCTCAAAAAAATATTCAATCATCTCAAATTAGAGCCAAAAATCTCATTTCCCAATCGTTTTAGTGGATTTTTTCCTAATCCAATAGGATTATTCATACGAAAGGGGATAACTCTATGTACGCTAAAAACGCTTGGGAAAAATACGACGAAGCCCAATTAAAAGAAGTCGAAGAGTTCTCATCAAAATACGAGGACTTCATCTCGGTCAACAAAACCGAGAGAACCCAGGTCAAAGGAACCGTGGCTCTCCTAAAAGAAAATGGATTCCGCGAATTCAAAGTCGGGGATAAGGTGAAAGAAGGAGACAAAGTCTATTTCTTAAACAAAAACAAAAACGTCAACGCCTTCATCATTGGCAAAAAAGGGATCGAAGAAGGATTAAGGATCCTTGGCGCTCACATCGACTCACCACGTCTCGATGTCAAACAAAACCCGTTATATGAAGCCGGAGGCCTATGCCTTCTCGACACCCACTACTACGGCGGAGTCAAAAAATATCAATGGGTCACCATTCCGCTTGCAATATACGGCGTCGTCTGCAAAAAAGACGGAACCACCGTTGAAGTTTGCATTGGCGACGATCCTTCCGATCCAATCGTCGGCATCAACGATTTGCTAATTCACCTCTCTGCCGATCAGCTTCAAAAGCCAGGCGCCAAAGTCGTCGAAGGCGAAGATCTCGACCTCACTCTTGGCAATCGCCCGCTTAAGGGAGAAGAAAAGAATCCGGTCAAAGCCAACGTCCTCGCTATCCTTAAAGAAAAATACGACATCGAAGAGGAAGATTTCCTCTCCGCCGAACTTGAAATCGTTCCGGCCGGAAAGGCTCGCGACTTCGGTCTTGATCGTTCTATGATTGCCGGCTACGGCCACGACGACAAATGCTGCGCCTACGCTTCTTTACGCGCCGTTCTCGACATCAACGAGGTTCCTGAATACACCTCTTGCTGTGCTTTAGTCGATAAAGAAGAGGTTGGATCGATCGGTGCTTCCGGCGCCCAATCCCGTTTCTTCGAAAACTGCATCGCCGAGCTTTTAGAGGCTCAAGGAAAGCCGCAGACAGAATTGAAGCGCGCTTTAACCAACAGCTATATGCTTTCTAGCGACGTCTCTGCCGGATTTGATCCTTTATATGGATACGTCATGGAAAACAGGAACTGCTGCTACCTTGGCAAAGGCGTGGTCTTCAATAAATACACGGGAGCCCGCGGAAAATCTGGATGCAATGACGCTAACCCAGAGATGATTGCTTGGTTGCGCCGCATCATGGACGATGCGAAGGTCAACTTCCAAACCGCTGAGCTCGGAAAAGTCGACCAAGGTGGAGGAGGAACGATCGCTTACATCCTCGGAAACCTCAACATGAATGTTATCGACGCCGGTATGCCAGTGCTTAATATGCACTCCCCAATGGAAGTCATTTCCAAAGCCGACTTATTCGAGTCTTACGCCGCGTATAAAACCTTCTTAGTCGCCAAGTTCTAAGGTATAAGAAAAGCGCCTCACGGGCGCTTTTTTTGTGGTTTTAATTAAGCCTTGCGTCTATCGAATCCGCTCTTCTCGTAGAAGTTAGCTTTATTCTTATACATTCTTTGGTCAGCCAAGACGATCCATTCTTTGGTGTTCTCGACTTCGCCAGTGCAAGCAACGCCGACAGAGATGGACAATTTATTGCCGTATGGACCCTTCATCTTAGCCGTTTCTTCGGCAAGACGACTGCATAATTCTTTTTCAATAGCGCAGCGTCCGTTGATGATAACGGCGAATTCGTCACCGCCGATACGGAACACTTTTCCAGTTTTGCTGAAGACTTTTTCGATGCATGTCGCGGCATCGGTAAGCAAAGCGTCTCCGGCGGAGTGGCCATATTTATCGTTAGTGACCTTCAATCCATTTAAGTCGAAGGCGAACAAGGTATAGACATCGGAGTTCCAAGAATCGGAGATGCGTTTGATTTCGCTTTCGTACAAATGACGATTTCCTAATCCGGTCAACTTATCGGTGATACCGGCAACTTGAGCGTTATAAGCAAACAAAGCTTTTTGGAACTTGGTCTTGGAAAGATAAACGGAAACGCAAAGGCTGATAAGGCCGAAGATGACGATGTTGATCATGTTGTTGGCGAAGATATTCTTATCTTGGCCGTTGGCAACAGCGAACAGGGCATAGAAACCAACAGACACGAGGATATCGATATTGATGAAGAGACTCTTTTCGGTGAAGAGCAGAGGGCAAGCGAACAAAAGGACAACGTAGCTGATCGTAGGAGTTTCGGGATTAACGAACGTCCCTAACAAAATGCCAAAGGCAAGAATGGTCAAAAGGAAAAAATGAATCAAAACCCTAATAAGCCATTTGTGGTTTTTGGTCGCGAAGAACGAAAGAAGCGTCATCACGATGAAAATGAGCGTGAAGACCACGTAAGAAGTGGAATATTTTCCGATATCCGGGACCGCAAACGAAACGATCGTAAGGATGAAGAAAAGCAAGGTACCAATAACGCTAAAAACACGAAGTGAGGTTTGATTCTCCTTCGCTATTTCGTCTTTGGTTTTTTCCCAAGTCGATTTATCGATGATGAGACTTTTTAGTAAATTCTTCACCTTTTCCATAAACGGGTGAATAAAACCACATATGGATGGGATTTTCAATATGAAAAGCGGTTAATTATTACCAAAAGTGATAATTAGCACTGTTTTATCGATTTTTTACATCTTTTTCTCTCAAGAAAAATGACACTAAATCTAGAGCCAAAGCCAAAGAAGAAACGGAAATCGTAAGGAAAAAGCCTGCAAGCATTTCGAATTCTCCAGCCGAATAAGCCTTATTAACAGTCGATATCCAAACCGGAATCAACGAATAAAACACTATCGATGCAGTGAGGAGGAAAAAGGAGATGATTTGGTTCCTTTTCGAATTCACGGAAGTCAGCAAAGACAAAGTCGAAAGAAGAACGATTTGGAGGATGATGAAAAAGAAGATGTTCGCAGCAAAAGAAAGGTGATAATCGCCGCTAGGCAAAGATATATTTATCTTTCCTCCAAACATAATGATCGTGGAATTGACATCAATAACTTCGCCAAAACCGGTTCTTATTTGAAGAATTGGGAGAAACAAAAAAGCGAGAGAAGAAAAAGAGAAAAAGGCCGCTAAATAAACCAAAATATTTTTGAGTTTTGGAGCTTTTTTGCCTTTCATCTTGCCGTCTTCCATAGGGTAGATTATAGCCAAAATGGCTATTCTATGAAGATAAATCGCGACGTAGCGTTTCCTTTTTCTTTTCTCTTGGTCTTATTCCGTGTATTGTTTACTTTGCTAAGCAAAGAAAGATAGCTACTAAAATGTCAAATTCAAAGAAAAACAAAAAAGGCGGGATGTCCCCAAACGCCAAAGCGAACATCAGATTAGGCGCTCAGTCCTTAATCAACAATGCCGCTTGCGTTGAGCTTGGACGTCACAAGCCTTGGTACGGCGCTGTCATCTCCGCAGTTCTCGCCGTCCTCCTCGCCATAACCCCGATTATGGTCAATAACTTCAAAGTCAAAGGTGGAGATAACTTCTTCGGCGCCTATACATTCGGATACGAAGAAGGCCTCGTCCACTTCCAGGACGCCATTGAGGCAAAAGGCGTCTCCATCAAGGTCGACACCGAAGCCAAAGAGCTCAAAGTCGACGGATGGGATAACTTCAAGCAGACCGGCGAACCATATGACATCACTTGGTACCGCCACGTCAACACCTCGACCGACCCGGCCAACCCTTACATCGATTTCGAAGCTTACTACATCAATGGCGATGACGACTACTTCAAAACCGCCGTCGATAACATCCTCTCCTGCAAGACTCCGACCGGCATTCAGCGCTACGCCGAATACACCAAGCCAACAGAATATGGATCGATGATGCACTCGGAAAAACGTGAGGTCAGCGAAACCAGCGAAGCCCCATCTTCTACTGAAGAATCCGTTGCTTCTAGCGAATCTTCCACCGCTCCAGTCACCCCGACCTACAAAACCAACGTCCTGATCTTAGGAAACACCAAATTCACAGCCTATAAGTTCTCCACCTCTTCCACACAGGGAACCGGCGGTTACGTCTATCTCTACGATAGAGGCGAATCCTTCACCTTCAACGAGAAGTTCAAGAAAGACAGCACGATGACTCAATCGGCTTACGTCGAGCATGTTGAGAATTGCTGGAGAACATTCATGAACGATGCTTATGAAACCAACAAGAACAACGCTGCTTGGATCAACATCGGAATCATGAGCGGCGTCTTCACCATTTTCATCGTCTTGATGGGCTTGCTCGTCTTCCTCATGACGCGCGGCAAATCCAATCCGTTCAGAATTTACACCTTCTGGGAATGCCAAAAGATCGCCTACTGGGCTTCCTTCACTCCTGGCGTTCTCGCTCTTGCCTTAGGATTCATCCCGCTCTTCAGCACCTACACGATGTTCCTCTTCATCTTCCTCTTCGGAATGAGGCTCATGTGGCTATCCATGAAGACCCTTCGTCCGGATGCGACCCCGAGCAAATAAGGGCTCAATTAAATCTTAGTTGGTTTTAGTTGGTATTTACCCAAATCAATTAAATC
>JAKSUL010000062.1 GCA_024409055.1 Bacilli bacterium | reverse complement strand
AAATTGATGTCTGAAGCTATCTCGGAGTGTTGCACTTAACATTACAATTTACTTTCGCTTTAAAAAAACCGGCTGAATCCAATCGGTTCAACCGGCATTTTCTTTTTGGGACGATGTTTATCGTCTGCTTTTTTTAACATAGCCCATCGTTTCGATGGATGGTTCGTATTTCTTGATGAAACCGACTTTTTTCGCTAAGTGTTTATCTTTGGCCAAATAGACAAAGACAATCGGGTTGGCTTTCCTTTCTTCTCGCTCCATGAGGTGACGGAGAACGTCTTCTTTATCTTCTTTGTATGAATCAAGTATTTCGATTTTATTAATATTCACCTGATGCGAATTGCTCCATTCGAAATTGACCTGACCGACCACTTTATGCTTACGGAGAATGAGATGGGTGGTGCCTTTTTTGCATAGAGGACCCAATTCTTTATGTTTTGAGGAAACTTCTAAATAATCAAAGGTGTCTTTAGCCATCACTAGAGGATGGAAGGCGTATTTCTTATCAAAAGGGTTTTCGAACTCGAGCTGATCGAAGTAAAGCTTGAAAGATTCATAGTTATCAAGCATCGCTTCGAAATTCTTTTCGGATTCTGGGTGGGTTTTATAAATATCTTTGAGGAACTGCTTTGTGAATTCTCTTTCGGTATGGCCGTCCGCGGGGCATTTGGATTTAAGGACCGGAAGGTTTTCTTCCTCCGCCATAAGGCGAAGATCGGTTTCGGAAGCCAATATTAATGGCCTAATGAAGGTTATTCCGGCTCGTTTTAGATCCATCTTCGGTTCGAAGGTTGCCACCCTAGAGCCGTGAATCATGTTCATGAACAAAGTCTCGATCGCGTCATCCTTATGATGGGCGAAGGCGACTTTGTTGGCGCCAGTCCTTTTAGCAACCGAAGCCATCGCGGCTTTCTTCATCCTTGAGCAGATGGAGCAAGGGATGTGTTTGCCTGGCGTTTGGTGGTCTTTTAGAACTTGATAGACAAACTTAGAGTCATCGACGATCAAATCCATGCCCATCTCTTTGCACCAGTTCACTAAAGGGGTGGCATCGAAGCCATCGAAACCAAGGTCGATCGTGACGGGAATTATTTTGAATTTCTTCTTAGCGAATAAGCCATAGATCGATAAAGCTTTGAGGAGGCAAAGGGAATCCTTTCCGCCTGAAACACCAATGAGGATTTTGTCCCCTTCGTCGATCAATCCATAACGTTCATCGGCCTTTCTTAAAGCGGCCAAGACTCTTCTAATGTGCTGCATGGATTTGATTATACATTAAGAACTTCTAAGAAAGCCTCTTTTTATTTGTCTTTATCTACCTTGTTTAAGGTAGAATAAGCGGTATGAACGGCGGAATCCTTTTAGTAGACAAAGAAGTGGGCATCACATCCCGTCAATTGGATAACAAAGCCCAAAAGCTTTTTCATACTAGGAAAGTGGGACATCTCGGCACCTTGGATCCATTCGCAACCGGTTTAATGGTGGTCGCGGTCGATAAGGGTGGCAAATACCTTAATTATCTTGATGATCAAAAGAAGAGATACGTCGCTACTTTAAAACTTGGATACCGTTCTTCGACCGGAGATTTAACCGGTGAAATAAGCGAAGTTCCCGTTAAGGTTTACCCAAGCGAAGAAACGGTCAAGGAAACTCTAAGTTCCTTCATCGGAAAATCGGAGCAAATTCCTCCGATGACCTCCGCCATAAAAGTTAACGGAACCGCTTTATATGAACTCGCCCATAAAGGAGTGGAGATCGAAAGAAAAGCCCGCCCTATTGAAATATATGAAATAAACCTTGTTTCTTTAGAAAAAGACGTGATAGTTTTCGATTGTCTCGTCTCTAAAGGAACGTATATCCGCACATTGGGCGAAGACATCGCGAAAAAACTAGGGACCGAAGGATACCTGACCGCTTTAAGAAGAACGGAGATTGGGTCTTTGAGTGTTGAAAACGCGAAGAAGTGGGACGATATAACGCTCGATGATTTAGTGGAGCCAACACCTTATGTTTATTGCCCTCTTTTGGAAGTGAGCGAAATCGATGCTAATAGGGCCAAAAACGGCTTAGCCATGAAACTCGATAAAAAGCTCGGCGAGAAAGTTTTGCTAACCTACCAAAATACAGGGGTCGCCATATACGTTTTGAAAGAAGACGGCTTATATCATTCAGAAAGGGGGCTTTTCTAATGGAAGTAGTGTCTTTAGATCCAAAGAACATGCCCCAAAACAAGAAGCCGATTACTTTGTGTTTAGGCACGTTTGACGGAGTCCATCAAGGCCACCAGAGGCTTTTGATTCAAGCCGTTTTGGATGCGACATACCAGTCGGCCGTCCTTTTGTTCGATGTTAGCCCAGCCTCATTCCTAAAGAATGGGAAGCATAAGGAGATTCTGACTTCGCTTGAAGATAAGTTAAGGCTTATGAACGCCTTGAGGATCGAGAAAGCCTATGTCGTTCACGTCGACGAAGGCTTCTTTAACAATTCGCCAGAAGAATTCATCGATAAATACATCAAGCCTCTTAATATCGAAAGAATCGTGGTGGGGACCGATTTCCGCTTTGGCTCTCATGCGAAAGGAAACATCGAGACCTTGAAACAATATTTCGAGGTTGAGGCTATTCCATTGCTTGAAGTGGATGGCCAAAAAGTGTCCACCCAAGAGATAGTCTCTCTTATCAAGGATGGCCGCGTAAAAGAAGCAGGAGACCTTATGGGGCACGATTACGAAGTCGTTGGAAAAGTAGTCGAAGGACTTCATAACGGCTCTAAGATTGGCTTTCCGACCGCAAATTTGGCCCTTTCCCACAATTACGTCCTTCCAAAGCGCGGCGTTTACCGCGGACTCACTTATGTAAACGGCATTCCGCACATCTCGATAATCAATGTTGGTGACAACCCAACTGTCGGCGAATTAAAGAAAGATATCATTGAATCCCACCTAATCGACTATAAAGGGGACCTCTACGACAAAACGGTTTATGTCGTCTTTATGGATAGAATTAGGGACGAGATTAAATTCTCATCACTAGATGAGCTAAAAGCCCAACTTCAAAAGGACTCCATCGAAACGAAAGAATTGCTTAGAAGGATCTAACAAAAAAGAAAGCCATCCATTAAGGATGGCATTTTCTTATTGGTTGTTTTCGGCTTCGGCCGCGGCTTTTCTTTTCGCGTCGAATTTCTTTCTCTCGGCAGTGTCGAGGATACGTTTCCTCATTCTCCAGCCGGAAGGAGTGATTTCGACGAGTTCGTCGGTGTTGATGTAGTCAAGGCAAGCTTCAAGGGTCATCTTTCTCGGAGCCTTTAAGACAACGGTCTGGTCCTTATTGGAGGAACGGACGTTGGTTTGTGGCTTCATGGCGGTGACGTTGACGGCTAAGTCGACCGGATAACGGTGCTCGCCGACGATCATGCCACAATAGCAAACAGCGCCAGGAGCGATAAACATCGTGCCGTGGTCTTCGATCTTTTCGATGGACCAAGCGGTCGCCTGTCCTTTATCGGTGGAGACGAGGACGCCTAACGGACGTTCACCAACGACGGATTTAACCATCGGACGATACTCTTTGAAGGTGTGGTTGATGATGCCGTAACCTTTGGTTAAGGTAAGGAAGTTATTGACGAATCCTAATAATCCACGGGACGGAACGACATAAACAAGGCGGCTTTGATCGTTAGTCTCGATCATATCGATGAGCTGAGCGCCTCTTTGCCCTAAGGTCTCCATGATGTCTCCGACGAATTCGGTCGGTACATCGATTTGAAGGTCTTCGAACGGTTCACACTTCACACCGTCGATCTCTTTGAGGATGACGTGCGGTTTCGCAACTTCGAGTTCGTATCCTTCGCGCCTCATGTTCTCGATGAGGACGGAGAGGTGGAGCTCACCACGTCCAGAGACGATCCAAGATTCGCTATTGGGAATACGTGTGTATTTAAGGGAAACGTCACGCTGAACTTCCTGGAAAAGACGATCTTCGATAACCCTAGCGGTGACGAATTTGCCATCCTGTCCACGGAGAGGGGAAGAGTTGGTGCCGAATTCCATTTGAAGGGTCGGCTCGTCGACACGGAGTGGAGGCATGGCGTTGAGGTGTCCTGGAGTGACGATGGTTTCGCCAACGTTAAGATCCGGGAGACCGGTGATGGCGCAGATGTCGCCAGCGTCGACATGGTCGACTTCGATTCTCTTCATGCCGTAGAAGGTATAAAGCTTTTGAATCTTGAAGTCTTTGGTGGTGCCGTTAAGCCTCATATCGGTGACGGTGTCGCCGACTTTGATGGTGCCCGATTTGATGGTGCCGATTCCGATACGTCCGACATAGTCGTTATAGTCAAGAAGGGCAGGCTGAAGCTGAAGTGGTCCTTCAGGATTGGCTTCAGGGGCATTGATATTTTTAAGGATGGCTTCATAGACCGGATCCATGCCTGGTTTTTGGGTGGCTGGGTCTGGGTCGTTGCTGGAAGTTCCGTTTAAAGCGGAGGTATAGACAACCGGGAAATCAAGGAATTCATCCGGAGCGCCTAATTGGATGAAGAGGTCGAGGACTTCGTCGACGGCCTTAACCGGATCGGCGTTTGGACGGTCAACTTTGTTGACAACGACGATTGGCTTGATGTGGTTGGCAAGGGCGTTCTTAAGAACGAAACGGGTCTGCGGCATGGTGCCTTCGAAGGCGTCGACTAACAATAAGCAGCCGTCGACCATGTGCATGATACGTTCGACCTCACCGCCGAAGTCGGCGTGGCCAGGAGTATCGACGATGTTAATTTTCGTGTCTTTGTATTTGATAGCGGTGGTCTTCGCCAAAATGGTGATTCCGCGTTCGTGTTCGAGAGGATTGCTATCCATCATACGGTCTTGGATTTCCTCATTGTCGCGGAATGTTCCGGAATTGGTGAGGAGCTGGTTGACCAATGTGGTTTTGCCGTGGTCGACGTGAGCGATGATGGCGATGTTCCTGATGTCCATAAATGACCTCCTGGGCCGAAATGACCTGCAATAGTCTATTCTTGTGCCCACGTACGTGCAAGAAGTAAAAAAGCCGTTTGTCGAAAAAGGGTTTTCATTGAAATAACGGCCTTAACGCGCACTGGTTTTCGATATTGAAAATAGTGGCGACTTAAAACGTGTTTTCTAAAAGAAACATTCAATGGTCCCGAGGCAGGTGTACTAATTAAATTTTGCGGTCGCGAAAGCGTTCTGCAACCGATGGTGATTATGTAGATTCTTTATATTTATTATGTGATAATATCACCAAGAATTTTGAGGTGAATTTTATGCTAGATTATGAAATTGTAAAATTCAAAGACAACAGTATCGAGATCGATGTTAATGTGTCTCCGTCAGAGGAGACTGTTTGGCTTTCTCTAAACGATATTTGCGCTCTGTTTGGCAGAGATAAATCCGTTATTTCTAGACACATCAGGAACGTTTTGCTAGAAAATGATTTGGATGTAAATCAAGTTGTTGCAAAAAATGCAACTACTGGGAACGACGGAAAAACCTACGTTGTTTCGTTTTACAATCTAGAAGTAATTATTCCGGTTGGGTATAAAGTTCATTCTCGCAACGGCATTTTGTTCAGAAGATGGGCAAATAACGTTCTGAAAGAATATTTGCTGAAAGGCTATGTAATTGACGAAAAAAGAACGTTGATTACTAATGAGAACTACATAAACCTTATTAATAAGGTTGACTCAATTGATAAACGCCTTGCTAATTTGGAAAAAATAGACGCAGAAAAAGAGAAGATCTTCTTCGACGGAGAGATGTTTGACGCCAAATCTTTTATATCTAGGCTTATTTCAAAAGCCAATAGCTCAATAATCCTTATCGACGCGTACGCCGATGTTAAAGCTTTAGATTTCCTAAAATACAAAAAACAAGGGGTGGTCTTATCTATTTACCATTCCTCAAAAGCAAAACTAACGGCTTCTGACATTTACGATTTCAATGCTCAATACGGAATGTGCTCCTCTTTCGTCAGCGACAAATTTCATGACAGGTTTTTGATAATCGACGGCAAAGAAATATATCATTTAGGGGCATCGTTAAACTACGCCGGCAAAAAGGTGTTTGCGATAACGAGGATGGAAGATTTGGAAATCCTGGAGTCAATAAAAAGGAATTTGTAGATTATGGACAAGAAAGAATTCGGCAAAAAAATCAAAGATATAAGAATCAGGAACAAGATGTCGCAGCAGGCGATGGCTGATTCTCTCGGATATACATCAAGGTCTACGATCAACAAAATCGAAGAAGGCATCAATGAAATGAGCTATGATAAAATCGTAAAACTCATTGAGCTTTATGGCCTCTCGCGCCCTGAACTTGGACTTGAACCGATATGCGGAGACAAGCTGTCTGGATTAAGGAAAGACGCGAAATATCCAAACCCTGAAATCGAAGAGATTTGTTACATAAAGAACTGCGTGAGAAACCCGAACATTATTGTTGGCGACTATTCGTATTACGACGACAAAAAAGGCGCCGATCTTTTCGAGAAGCACGTTACGCATCATTACGATTTTATCGGAGACAAATTGATAATAGGGAAATTTTGTCAAATAGGATCAGGCATTGAATTCATCATGAACGGGGCGAACCATTTTATGAACGGACTGACCACATATCCCTTCAACATATTCTCGAGGGATTTGCAAAAACATGCCCCTTCGTTGGATGAACTGCCGATAAAGGGCGACACGGTTGTCGGGAACGATGTATGGCTCGGCCAAAACGTCACGGTTCTGCCTGGAGTTCATATCGGCGACGGCGCGATCATTGGGGCAAATTCAGTCGTTGCTTCCGATGTTCCTCCCTACTCAATCGCGGTTGGTAACCCTTGTAGAGTGATCAGAAAACGCTTCGATGACGAAACGATCGAAAAATTATTAAAGCTGAGATGGTGGGATTATCCCATTGAAGAAATTGAACGAAATATAGACAAACTATTCAGCAACGACATCGATGGCTTGATTGAGCAATTGTCGAACCGCTAAGTGTATCTTTTAAAACGATTCACAATTAATTTCGATTGAGTTTAATGTTTTTATTCCCCTTTGGGGCAAAAGCGTATATATTTGTTCGTGCGACTCGCCGAAGTCTCGACCCCTCTCCAGGATCAGGCCTCAGACGTAGCCGAAAAAAACAAACTGAAAGGAGAAAAGACCATGGCCCTTACCAAAGAAGAAAACGCTTCTCTCGTCAAGAAGTATGGCAAGTCCGCTGCCGACACCGGCTCCGCGGAAGTTCAGGTCGCCATCCTCACCCAGAGGATCAAAGACCTCACTGAGCACCTTAAGAAGAACCACGGGGACAACGCCGCTCGTCGCAGCCTCTTCATCCTCGTCGGCAAACGCCGCAGCCTTCTTAAATACCTCGCCGATAACGACAAAGAAGCCTACGCTAACCTCATCGCTAGCCTCGGCATCCGTAAATAAGTCGGAAAAGCAAAATAAAGCCTCGGGTCAAACCGAGGCTTTTTTCAATATTTTTAACATTTCTTTTATGTCTCTTTCGATTGTTTGAACAATAATGCCCCTATCCAAGCCGTCATAATGATGAACGAGTTTGTCTCTGGTTCTTGCAGCGTCCTCCCGCTCGACTCCTGGAGGCAGCAAAAGTCCTTTCCGAAGGGCGTTTACTGTCTCTCCAATTTGAACAAATAACCTATTAATTTTTCTATGATTTCTTTTCTATCGACGTCTTTCATAGATCAATAGACCTTCCCTTTTTATCGTTTCGTCGATTTTTCCGCCCTCGATGATGTCTTTTTTCTCAAATGCATCTATTTCTTTGTTAAAGCATTCTTCTATATCGCTTACCAAAGCGGCGAAAGAGAAGAAAGTTCTGTCTGTTTCAATAATCAAATCGATGTCGCTTTTTCCGTTGGCGAGGCCCTTTGAATAGCTTCCGAAAAGAATGACACTTTTGACGTCCTCGTAGTTTGACATAAGACAAAACATCTTCATTCTTAAAACACTTAGTGGATATACCCCCTGCGTTTTTGAATATTTTTTTGGCGAATTGATGTATGAAATGATTTGCTGATAGACCAAATCAAGAACCCACTGCGGCGGAATCCTGACCCCTCCTTCGTAGTTCTGAAGAGTTCTTTTCGGCATGCCTACAATGGCGGCTAACTCGTCTTGAGTGAGCCCCATTTCTTTTCGAGTATTTTTTAGAGAAGCCGGTGTAACCATAATAATATAATACACTCAATGGGTGCTTTATAAACATATTTCTCGCTTAGTTTACCGCCTAACAAGAAATAACGAACAACGTTCACGCCAAAGTGGCGAAGAAAAGAATTCTTGG
>JAKSUL010000061.1 GCA_024409055.1 Bacilli bacterium | reverse complement strand
GCAAAAAAAGGATACACCGTGAAAGGGGGTGGAAAGACCAAGGAATTCAGTTCTATAAAAGATGCGAATACCAAATAGCCATGGAATTGTCGTCCAGATGGCCGGTCAAGTCCCTTCTAAGGGAGATGTCGGTCTCGAGGTCCGGCTTCTACAAATGGAGAAACAGGATCAACAACCCGTGCGACAGAACGAAGAAAAGAATGGACGACATCGTGCTCATCGAGAAATACCACGAGAAGTATCCAAGCCATGGATACAGATGGCTAAACGCTAAAATTAGATTGGATCTAGGGCTAATTATGTCGGATCAATACGTCCATAGATGCTGCAAGTTCTCCGGAATCAGATCCCAATCAAAACACTATCGATACAAAACCCCCGGGGAAAAGAGGAGGGTATTCGACAACATGGTCATGTCCTCCATCAAAATGGACGGGCCGTTGCAAGTCGTGGTCTCGGATATGACGGCATTCTGGGCGAACAAAGCATATTGGGAGCTGACCCTTTATATGGATCTGTGGAACAACGAGATCGTCGGATACGGGCTATCCAACAGGAAAGGCGACAGGAACACCTATTTCGAGGGTTTGAGGCAAGTTTGCGAGAAAGTAAAAGGAATAGAGGGGCTTGAGTTGATTTTGCACACCGACTGTACTGGTAACCTAAAAGTAGACACACCCTAACTACAAGATTGCCAAACCCTTCTTTTTCGTTTTCGTTAGCGTAATGAAAATCCGAGCTATCACCCATCGGTAAAACACGTTTAGGTACACGAGACAACAAAAGAATCGGCAACGAAGGAATGCTCGGTGACGATGGAATAATGGTTTTTGACGGTTGTACACGCGTTAGCGACGCTAAAATCGATTTCTATAAGCAAGTCCGTTGTTCGGGAATTGCAATTGTCGGCGCCCGAACGTGGTTAAACCAACAAAAGATAACTCTTGGTCCAATGAGACTAAATCGTTCATATAACAGGGACGAAACAGAAAATATGAGTGGCTTTTTCCAAAGATAAACTTATAAGGATAATTAACTCGCTTGTTGAAAAGAACTTAATCGAAAAAGCAGGGAAAACAAAGGCGACCATTTATACGAAAAAGTAATTGTTACGAAACAATATAACAATCACTTTAGTTGTATTTATTCTCCAGAAAGTATTGTATTATGATACTTAGTGGAGGAAATATGTTAAAAACCTACAGTCTTTTAATTGAAGAACTCAGTGATTACAAGAACCCAAAAACCAAAATACAAAGGATGGTTGAGGCAAAAGAACTTTTCCCTATTGCCAAAGGGCTATACGAAACCGATCCTAACACTAATCCATTTTATTTGGCTGATCCTCTATATTCTCCGTCCTACATTTCGTTTGAAACTGCCTTATCTTATTATGGCTTGATCCCCGAAAGAGTGTTTGCCGTAAAATGTGCTTCTTTTAGGAAGCGTAAACACAAACGATACGACACAGATTTTGGCTTATATATGTACCAAGATATCCCGGAAAGTGCTTTTCCGTTTGAAATATTTAATGTCTCCGAGAACGGCTACACGATGAGGATAGCGGGTAAAGAAAAGGCGTTGCTTGACACAATTTATTCTTCTTCGCCTACTGTAAAAAACATTAAAGAATTGAAAAGCTTGATTTTCGATGATCTTAGGATAAACGAAGCCTTGTTAGAGACACTTGATAAAAGAAAAATATCTGATTTAGCGCCGCTTTATCATTCTAAAAATGTCGAAATCTTCGTCGAAGCTTTGCTAGGAGAAAAACTCCATGATTAACGAAACTCTTTTAAATCTAATATGCAAATACGAATCGACCAATATTGTGAATGTCAAAAACGCAATTAAGGAAATACTTCAAAACATCATTTTGGTCGGTTTAGAAAAAGGCAAGTTTTTTAATGTGGCTTCCTTTTATGGCGGAACTTCTTTGAGGATTCTTAGGGGGTTACCACGTTTTTCTGAGGATTTGGATTTCACTTTGCTTTGTGAAAATAGTGAATTTAATTTTGACGAGTACCTTTCGTTTGCTGAGGTGGAACTAAATTCTTTTGGAATTGAATGCGATGTGGCCGCCAAGGAAAAGAAAGTGGAAACTACTGTTGAATCTAGATACTTCAAATTCAATTTAAAAAGATTGCTCGATATGACTTATCCCGAATATGCCAAAAAAGTCGCGGATAACGAATTGCTCACTATAAAAGTCGAAATAGAGAAGAAGACTTTCGATGGCTATGTCAATGAGAGCAAAATTTTGACCAGTCCTTCTTTTTGTTTGGTCAAAACGTTTACGATGGATACTTTGTTTGCTTCGAAACTTTTGGCGGTCTTGTATAGAAAATGGGGCCAAAGGGTAAAAGGCAGGGATTTTTACGATTACCTTTTTTACATAAAAAACCACACAAAAGTTAATCTCAAATTCTTAGAAAACGGGCTTAAGGCATTTGGCCATTTGCAAAAGGACGAAGAATTGTCTTTGGATTTACTTAAGCAAAAACTATTGGATCGTTTCTCGTCTATTGATTTTGAGAAGTGCAAAGAAGACGTTCTCCCTTTCGTGAAAAAAGGCGATCCTTTCATTGATTCATTCAAGAAAGAAATGTTTTTGGCCAGCGTTGACTTAATCGACGCATCGTTTGATGTGCGTGCTTAATCGTTATAAAAACGATTACAACGATTGAGTTCTATTAACTTATTAATATCGTTCTTACAAAGTAAAAACATTTGATAAACCTGGATAGATTTATCTTTTCTAATTACATAAAATAGGCACGCATAAAAAGGAGACTTCGCATATGGTCATTATCTCAGTCAAGGGATTCGGGGACATCAAGATTGAACTCGACTACAAAAACGCCCCAATATCCTCCACAAACTTTGTCTATCTAGCGTCTAAAGGCTTTTATAACGGCCTTACCTTTCACCGTATCATCAAGAATTTCATGATCCAAGGCGGAGACCCGCAAGGAACCGGTGTCGGTGGCCCAGGATATTCCATCAAAGGCGAATTCAAAGCCAACAGGGTCGACAACAACCTCTCTCACAAAAGAGGCGTCATCTCCATGGCTAGATCCATGATGCCTAACTCCGCCGGAAGCCAATTCTTCATCTGCGATACGGATGATGATTTCTTGGATGGACAATACGCCGCATTTGGAAAAGTCGTCGAAGGTATGGAAGTTGTCGATAAGATCGCTTCTGTCCAAAAAGATAGACGCACCGATAAGCCAATCACCCCAGTCGTCATCGAAAAGATGACCGTTGTGGACGAGCCCATCAACGAGCCAGAAAAAATCTAATAAGGAAAGCAAGATTGAGGCGAGCTATTCGCCTCTTTTTTGTGTCTCTATTAAAGCGTTCCATCAGAGAGATAATAACTACAAATACAATTGACCAACAAAATAGAAGTTATATAATGTGCACATGGGGGAATGTGAGTATATAAGGAATATCCGTAAGGAACTCCTTCTTACATTGGAAAGGTGTGAAACATTAAGGAAAGAACTTTTGTCTTTCCCGAAGGGGCATCTTTCAAAGAAAAGGATCAACAGAAAGGATTATTTTTATATGCAACAAAGAATAGGGGAGAGGGTCGAAACCAAATTCGTCCCTTATCCTCAGGTTGAACCCCTGAAACAAAAACTAGAAGAAAGAGATGCGAAAAAGAAGCTTTTAGAAGAGCTGGAGCAATTCGCCGAAAAACTAGTTAAATCATCAAAGGTTTTTGATTCAAACTTTTATTTCGAGATGAAAACTATCTTCGCCGATTACACAATGGATCTTTTACCGAAAGAAAAAAGACAAGAAGTAGTCGATGCTGAGGTGGCTTTATGCTTGACCGAATGGAATGAAGAGACCATCGGAAAAACAAAGGAGATCGATGAATCCTGGATAAACGGGAAGATCACTTTTAAAGAATGGAGAAAAAAACTCGATGAAATCTATAAATAAAGACCCTTACATCCAGGAAAACGGATGTCTCATCAACACCCTAGGAATCAGGGACAAAGCGGAATTGACCAATGAAGAAATCAAGAGATTCAGGATTTCGTTAAGAAAAATATTGGCGGTGGCAGATTGCCATTCTTTCGCGGATGTTTCCAGCAAAGAATTCTATTACAAACTCCACCTTGATTTATTTGGCGGGGTTTACGGATGGGCCGGTCATCCTCGCGTGATTGACATGGTGAAGCGCGAGCCTCTTTTAGGCGGGGCCTCGGTAAAATATTCGCATTTTGAAAACATCGAGTCCGATTTGGACATGGTGTTTGAACGCATTAAGCACATCCGCCCGGCATCAGAGGACGGCCGCAAAAGATATGAAGTTCTCGATTACGTTGCTAACCTTTGGTGGGTTCATCCTTTTAGGGAAGGAAACACCAGGCAACATGTCGTGTATATGTCGCTATTAGCTAAATCGTTAGGCTTATCTTTTGATTGGAAGACTTATCACGAAGTTTGTTCAAAAACGCACATCCGAGATTATTTCGTTTTATATACCTTAGACGGTGAGCCACGAGAGAGGTATTTCTCAAGGCTCAATTCGTTTTTGTCCTAAACGAACCCCGTATCCAGTTATTTTTGGATTCGGGGTCTTTTTATTTGATGGTCCAATTTATCGAAACGGTTTCGCCCATTATGTTTTTCACGTCTTTGCTATACATATATTCGTCGAATTCGACGTGTATATACGTAAGCGAGCCTATTTCGTTTAATACTCCCGATAAGGTAAAACTGTAGGTCCCTTCTTTCTCTTCACTTGAGCGATAAGAGCAACTTTGGATATTGTCTTTTCTTGACTCGAATATGCTTATTAGTCCTTCAAGGCTATCTTTACAGTCGTATGTAGCGTATAAAGCGTATGCTTCATCGATCCTATCTTGCGAGTCACTTCCGGCGTATGCTTCTCCATCAATTAGAAGACTATATGGGGATTTAACATAAGAGAAGGAGTGGACTTCGTCTTTATAATTGGATTCATAACTAAGGGAAGAATCTGGCCTATTCCAGTCGGACGATTCCCTCTTGTTTAGCGTTTCTCTTAAAGAGATCAAACATTGCTCATATGGGGTCTTTTCCGTTTGCTTCGCTTCAAAGAACTTAATAAGAAAAATCGCGGTTATGATGAGGTCTAATATGAAGAAATCGCACATCAAAACCTTGATGATAGTTTTCTTGTCTTTCTTATTGTTCTCCTCTTCCATATATCCCCCGAAATATGTATAAAGATTGTCCTTTAGCGGTCTTCAATAATCAACTTATTTATTAAAGAAATATACGCGCACGAGAAGAGGGAAATACCTCAGAAAAAGTGGTGGTATTTGATCAAAATAAACGTGACACGAAACGATAAAATGACACACAAAAATCGATAGTAAAAAAGAAGGCTTTAACGAAAATAAAGTTACAAAAAGGCATAAAAATGTAAGCCATTCAAAGAGTTACAAATATCCCTTTTCATGCACTAAAAAGCGCTTTCAGTAGTCAAATATTAATCAATTATTGAAGAACCTATTAATAAATAGGTATTCTTAAAAACGTCTAAGGCGTATAGCGGCCAAGTTCTATAGGTGGTCGCGTTTCTACGGGACACCTAAAAAGCTCCCACTACGTTAAATCTCATAAGTTAGTTTAACGTAAGGTCGTTAACGTCGGTGACTCAAAAAGGAATCGCGTTTTTATTGAATTGTTTAATTCGATGATCGTTTATTCCGGCAAGGGGGATTTATATGAAATCTAAACTTAGCAAATTAGGGATTGCTTTAGTCGGATTTGCTCTAATGCTGGGCCACTTTACAGTGACGGGTGCGACGGCGTTTTTAGAGCGGGAACATAAAGTGCTGAGAGCGGCTGATACTAAATCGTATACGTTGGTTTCCACTCAGACAAAGCTGAAATCTGCAGGAACCGTTAGTACCTCCACGAAAGCGACGACCATTTTTTCGGACGGAATAGAATTTTTGGCAGATACTCCAGTTTCGGAAGCCACGAAATGTTTTTATGGCGACTCTGCGAATCCAGATATTAGAATCGGAACGTCTTCTGCAGCCGGTTCATTGACTTTGTGTCTTTCTGAATCCGGAAAACAAAAAGCTACGGCAATCATTGTTAATGCCAAACTGTACAATTCAACTAAAGCGGCCAATTTATCGATTAACGAATCGTCTCCAGTTGCCTTATCCTCAAATTATTCCGATTACGAGTTTAAGCTTGATGGTTCGAATTTGCTAGAAACTATTGCTTTGAAAAGCGATAAATATTTGTACGTTCACAGCATCACCGTCCAATGGAGTGACGAGGAAGAAAAAACTTTAAGTAGCGTATCAATTTCAGATTCCCCAATCAAAAAAACGTATATTGAAGGCGAAACGCTTAATCCAACGGGCTTGGTCGTGACTGGTACCTACAGTGACGGAAGCGAAGAGACAATAACTGAAGGCGTTGAATGGATCTTCGACCCGGAGACGTTCTCGGCCGGCGACACGTCCTGCGAGGTTATGGCCGAGGTCGGCGATATTGTTTCTGATCCGTACGTCGTCGACGGAATTACGGTTAAAGAGCCGGTTGATTTGGTTTCGCTTGAGATTTCCGGCACACCCGCAAAGCTTGAATACGTGGTGGGCGACACTCTCGACACCGCGGGCTTGGTCGTGACTGGTACCTACAGTGACGGAAGCGAAGAGACAATAACTGAAGGTATTGAATGGGTCTTCGACCCTGAGACGTTCTCGGCCGGCGACACGTCCTGCGAGGTTATGGCCGGGGTTGGAGAAATCGTTTCCGAATCCTACATCGTGAATAATATTGTTATCAAATCTTACAAAGACACATACGGTCTAAATGGCGCCAATAAATACATCATGAAAGGCGAGCGTTATCTTAAAACTTCAGGCGATTCTGCCGCTCCGATTGCGGTTCCATACGACAGCGCTTCATCTCCTTCTTCGCTTTCCTTTCATCTTGTTGGGAACGATGAATTTACAATAGGATCGCAAGATGGCTCGTCGTTGCTTTATTGCTCCCAGGACGCGAATGAAAGTTTGCGTTTTGGAAATAGCTACTCTTCTGGCTCCTACAAATGGAAAATCAGCAAAACTATAAATCAGTACACCCTGATTGAAACCTTGTTTAATAGACAATTAAGTCTTTGCTATGACACCGTTGCAAAACCGGCGCAGCCAAAAGATTTCCGTGTATATCCGTTTGGTAACGCTAGCGCTACTACTGTTTTGCTTGAAGACAACCTTTCCGCCCCGTCGACTGTCGAAATCAACGAAACAGGCCCAATTCAGCTTAACCTTGGTTCTAGCCAAATTATTACGACCGTTGCTAGTGGCGGGACGGTGGAATGGTTTTCTTCTAACGAAAATGTTGTGACGCTTGTTGACAACCACGATGGGACTTGTAATTTGACCGCTGTCGAATATGGTTCATCTACAATTACCGCGTACGTTAGAGAGGCTGTTGCTAGTGTTGTGGTTTCTGTTGACGCAGAAATTTCCGGTGACGTTTTGACTGACAGCTTTATTGGTGCAGATGGCTCGTACAAGGACTGGACCGGCAAACAGTCGGCAACAAATTCGTATGACGGTAACAGCATGGGTGGCTCCGGTTATATTCAGATAAGAAGTTCGAATCAGTCTGGTATTATTTCGACTGGAACTGGGTTCTGCTTGAAAACGGTTGTGGTTGCCTGGAATACCAAAACAAACACCGGCAGGACGTTGTCCGTTTACGGAAAGAATACCCCTTACACAGGCACTTCGGATCTATATAATTCCTCGAATTGTGGACAATTACTTGGCACGATAGTCTGTGGCTCTTCTACCACCTTATCGATCAATGGCAGTTATGAATACATTGGCATCCGCTCCTCTGATGGGGCGATGTATCTTGACAAAATCGGCTTGGAATGGGAAACAAAAACCATTTCGGGAATAAAAAATCTCAGCACATCCTATTCTTTGAAATATAAATACAATTCATTGAGCGGAACTTTTTCCGATATTGAACTCCGCTACGGAGCGTTGATTGATAAAAGAGAATGGACCAATATCCAAAGCGATGTGACTGAGTTTGGAGTTGTTGCGATAAGGACGGATAAAATTGGCCAAAATGGGGCCACCCTAAAACAAGCCATTCAAGTTCGTCTTGCAAAAGGCGACGACATGGCCGCCGCTGCATCGGCTGTTAGGGCTCAAATTGTTGCCGATGACGACAAGACAAAAATCGCGGATGTCGTTCAAGACAAAGAATATGTACTCTTTAATGGTGTTGCTTCCGTCCCGTCTTTAAATCACAAGAACAAAGCTATTTCGGCCGTCGCTTATGTCAAAGTTAACGGAAAGTATGAAATGCTTAAGGAAGTTTCCTACAGCGTTCAAACAATTGCTGAAGAATACTTAGCAAATCCGTTAACCCCAGCAGAAGCCAGGGAATCCTTGCAAGCTATCGTTGATTATGATGTCGAATAAAAGGAGAATGTAATTATGAAAAAAGAATTTTGTGAACCATCTTTGGAGATAATTTCTACTTCTTTTGAGGATGTCATTGTAACTTCAAACGAACCGGGCGATCTTGGAGATTTCCCGAACATGTTCGACGATTAATCCGAAATCGAATCCCGCCTTCCTATTGGAGGGCGGTTTTCTGGCTCTGTTAAATAAATTGTGCTTTTTTGTGCTTTTGGTCGATTGATCCACAAAA
>JAKSUL010000060.1 GCA_024409055.1 Bacilli bacterium | reverse complement strand
TATGCTTGAGGCTCTTCCTTTGCCTTCTTTTTGAATATTGCCGTTCTAAATAAGAATAGCGTGTATCCGATAAAGAGAGCGGAGAATATGCCTAACGTTATTATCGTGTTGGTGAATGATTTGGCGGCGAAGTTTAGAAGTAGAAGCATCGGTGCGACAAATACCATAGCGGGGAGCTGAGATATGACGTAGACGCTGGAGGCGGGGGAGGTGAGACCTGGATCAACTTCCCTAAGGAGAATCATGCCGTTAGAAGCGGTTCCCGTTAATGCGCCGAAGTTAGTGACGAACATTTCACTTTCATATCCTTTGAAGCAATGCTTGGTGACAAGGAGGATATATAGATAGGTGAATACTGCGCCTGCGGCGGCAAGAGCGATGAGCGGCCAAATGTATTTGGCGACGTCTTTGATTTGGATGGCGGCTACGCCGGCGACAATCATAAGGTCGAAAGCGAATCCTGAAATCCTATCCATCTGGTAATTGTTGATGTGCTCTTTCTTCATGATTTTCTTTTTCTTTAGGAAGTTCATGATGAGCTTGATGAGGTTAGCGGTAATGACGCCCCAGATGAAGTTGAATCCCCAGGCGATGCCGCCCGTGAAGTCGCTTATGGCGGCGAATCCGCACATGATACCGAACGCTAAAGCGTAAGCTAGGGCGACAAGGGCGATTTGGATTGAGAATTTATCGACCGATTCATTATCGGGGATTTCGTTTGGCGATTCGAAGACATCGACCCCTCTATTAACTGTTTTTTCTTCGGAAACTTTGACGATTCCTTTTCTTTTTTGGATATTGATGAATAGGATGCCGAATATCGAAGAAACTAAGAAGCCAATGGAGGCCAGCGATAAGCCGAATGATCCGTTTCCGGTCCAAAGAGGCTGTCCCAAATCATCGACGAGTTTAGAGAAGTTCACGTCCCAAGTTAAGGCGTTTCCTGGGCCTTGTCCATAGGACAAAGGAAGAAGAAGACCTGACCCATAGAACACCATATTGGAAGTTTCTTTGGTGCAGAGATAGAAGATAACCGTAATGGCGACTCCGACAATGCCCTGGAGCATATATGTTCCACCGGTTAAGGCGCCGTTTTCTATGGCCTTCATAACTGGGACTTTGTTTTTGGCCTTGACGGTTCTAAATGTCATCGCGATGAATCCGATTCCTAAGCCATGATAGGTGATGACCTGCAATATTTGGTTGAAGGAGTCGTTGATGATTTGGCCTTCTTTGTCGATGACTTGGATGATCATCTTGATCCCCAAGAAGATAAGGCCACCTAACAATGCCGACGGAACCAAAGCTTTCTTCAAGAAAGGAATAGTGGCCCTTAATATGTTTCCGAGCAAAAGGCTTATCAAAAGGATGCCGATGATAAGAAGGCTTTTCCATACGGTATCAAAATTTGCTAATGAGAAATCCCAAGACATATTTACCTCCTTAGTCGATTCTGAAATATATATCGTTATGCGTTTGTTTCATTTTCGTTTCCAACTTGTTGAAGATTAACGAATACTTCAATGGATTGAATCTTTGGTGTCCGACGACCATGTATGACTTGTTTTCGACGGTCATGGCCAATTTTCTTCCGGAGACTGGGGAACTGACGCTTAATTCGGATAAAGGAAGGCGCACGTCGCCCTCGAATTGAATGGAATCTTTTGTAAGAACCATTTTTCCTTTGGAAAGAAGCTTTCTCTTTTTCGCTCCTAATTCATATAGGCGGACATTTTCATCAACGAATATCGCTTCTTCACTTTCAAAAGAAGATTCAGCGATCCATTTCTTTTGGTAGTCGTACCATTCGAGCATTTTGGTGAATGGGAAATCCTCTCTAAGTGGCTTGAAGTGGAGACCTTCCGTGAATTCGGCCTTCGTTCCGCATTTGGCGCAGGTCACGATGTTTTTGGAAGAAACCATAGACGAAACAGCTTTGCAGGATGGGCAGAGGAAAAATTCTCTTTCAAGATATTCGGCTCTTTTGTTCGATTTATAAAGGTTGCCCGATTCGCTATCAAAGACTTTGAGGTCATCACGGATTAATTGGCAGAGGACCTCGTCATCCATTTGCGAGTATTCTTCGTATTTGAGGACTCGTTTAATGGATACGCTCCCCGGCCCACGTCTTCTCTTAAAACCAAAACGAGGGGAAACGCCAGTTCCTCCGTTGATGTTGACGATAACGAGGGTGGACTTCAGCCTTTTGATTAATTTGGCCGTAACTTTTTCGATGGGAAATTGGAATTCGGCGTAAGGCCTATTTCCTTCGGGGAAAAGACCGATTGACCCGCCTTCCTCGTTCACCTCATACATTTTCTTGATGCAGGCAAAATCGGATTCGCCTTTCTTTTTCATGATTGGGTGTAAAACGAAATCGATAATCGGATAAGCAGCGGATGTTGCCAATGTATCCGTAGCTACGTAATAAATAGGCTTATTGAACATTCTCGTGATGAAGAACGGATCGACGTCTGTTTGGTGGTTTGAAACAACGAAAACCTTCTCGCCCTTCGCAATTTTGTATTTGCTCCTCATCTTGATGTGAAAAAGAGAGGAAACGATTCCGCAAACGATTCCTTTTAAGCAGGAATGAATAATTTGATGGCGAACTTTTACGTGTTTATTCTTTTTCATTTGAGGCTTTTATATTGAAAATATACCACATACCAAAAAGAAAAGAATACAAGTGTAACGTTTGTTATGAACAAAGCGTTTGAGTAACAAAAAACCAAGGATATACCTTGGTTTTGCTTATTTAAGGGAATCGACGATTTTATGCATCTCTTCTTTATGTTTTTCCATGTCCATAAGGAGGAGATATTGGGAGGTGGCTCTTCTTAAATTCTGCTCCGGATAGGAGGTTTTGAAATACACGTCTCCGTTTAAATAGTCGGCCAAGAAGCGAATGCCGCATTCGAAGGTCATATCCATGGCCCCCTCGACGAGAACATCGATTTCTTTCGGGGTTAAGGATCCTTGGCATCCATCCAAGAAACCCTTGACGTAAGCTTTGAACATTTCGATGTCTAAAGCGGCGTGTTCAACGTCTTCTTCATCGCCCTTATTGGCGCCGAAGCGGATGGAGTCTCCGAAGTCGAAAGCGTTAAGGCCAGGCATGATGGTGTCTAAGTCGATGACGCAGAGGGCGTGTCCATCGTATTTGTCGAGAAGGACGTTGTTGAGCTTGGTGTCGTTGTGGGTGACTCTAAGCGGGACTTCCTTGGCGACTTTGGCGAAGAAGTCGGCCAAATAGGCCTCCTTCATATACTTCTCATATAGATCTTTGACTTCGTCAGCTCTACCGGCCTTGTTGTTTTTATAAGCTTCTTTCAATTGCTCAACGCGGGCCATGGTGTCGTGGAAGTGGGGGATGGTCTCGTGCAAATTTTCAGCCGGGAACCCGTCGAGATCACGCTGGAATCTTCCGAATGCTCTTCCAGATTCCTCAAACATCGATGGACGCGTTGGCTTGTTGTAGCAAACCGAGTCTTCGACGAAGATATAGACTCTCCAGTAATCATCGTTTTCGTCGATATAGAAGAGTTTTCCGTCTTTGGTCGGGATGATCGTCATGACATCACGCAAAACGTCGCCATTTCTCGCCTTCACCTTCTCCAAGATGTAGTCTGTGACATTTTTGATGTTTTCCATGACTTCATCCGGTTTGTGGAATACGTTTTTGTTGATCCTTTGGATGATGTAGTGGTTCGTGCTTGTTTGATACGAATATGTATCGTTGATATGTCCGTTCCTCACGATGGAAACATAGACAAATTCGCCTTCTAATTGGAAGATTTTTGCAATCTTTAAGGCGTCTTCAATTCCGTTTACTGCCATAATGCCGACATTATACCACACGCCTTTTTACAAAGAGATTTCAAAAATTATCCAAATATTACTCGATTTAACCATTCGCTCGGCTATAATTAGCGGGCTATCGTCGGATAGTCACCTGGTCCATTAGCGCAGTGGTTAGAGCGAGCGACTTATAATCGCTAGGTCGTAGGTTCAAACCCTACATGGACCACCAACGGAGGGCTCGCATAGCGGTCGAGTGCACCGGTCTTGAAAACCGGAGTATCCTTACGGGTACCTAGGGTTCGAATCCCTAGCCCTCCGCCAGGTTGTAACCTCAATGCACGTGATTGCTCATGTGCATTTTTCTTTTATATGAAAAAGCCCACCGAATCGGTGAGCTAATCAATTGGGAAAAACGCTTACTCTGGCTGACAACCCCAGTGAACGGGTCTGTTGTCGTGGTTCCAGTCGTCATTCCAACCGGCGGGTTTTTCTTCAGCTTCGCAATAAATGGTCAATGAGGAACAGCCGAAGAATGCGTATTCGGCAATTGAGGTCACCGTCTTAGGAATGAATATCGATTTTAGAGTCGAACATTCAAAGAATGCATTAACCCCGATTTTGGTGACGGAAGAGGGGATAGTGACCCCATCTAATTTGAAACAACGGAAGAAACAATCATAAGGAATCTCTTTTACCGAAGAGGGGATGTGTATTGTTTCGAGGGTCGCGCATTCGGCGAAAGAGGAGAGGCCAAAATGGGTTATCGAATCAGGAAGGGTGGCGCTCTTTAGGTGGCGGCAACGGAGGAATGCATAGTCGCCGATGGACGTCACCGAATCCGGGATGACAATGGACTTCAAGTCTTTGAGCTCGGCAAATGAGTATTCAGCTATTTTTTTGTTTCCGTTTGGGATGGTGGAGTTGCTGGAGCCAGCCAAAAGAGTCGATTTCTCGGTATCGATCAAGGAGTTGCAGTTGTCGCGGCTGTCGAATTTTTTATTTTCTGGGTCGACGACGATTTCTTCCAATGATGTGCATCCTTTGTAGACATAGGTGCCAATAGATTCAACAGAGGCGGGAATGTAGGCCTTTTTCAATGAATCACAACCGGTGAAAGCGCTGCTTCCGATAGTTTGGACACTATTCGAAATCTCGAAGTCGCTTAAAGCCGAGCATTGATAGAAAGCGCCTTTGCCGATAGAAGTAACGCTATCTTGCATTTTTGCACTTTCGAGTTTTTCGCACTGGAAGAAAGCGTTGTTGTCTATTTCTTTTACGGTGGATCCGATGTTGGCAGAAACGATACTTCCGTTTCCTTCGCAATTAAACTTGTCGACGTTCAGAACCAAAATGGTGTAATTACCCTCGTTTTGATATGAATGGGAAGATTCACTATTTTCAGGTGTGCCGTCTCCCCAATTGATGGTTAGACTTTTGCCTTCGACCGCAGTTATGGCGCGGAAAGAGAAATCAAGGTTCCTTTTCAAGGAGATGCCGAAAGCGGTGACCGAGGAGTCTAGTTCGGTTTCAAAGGTGGCGATATATGTTTGGTCGGAATGAACTTTTTCTAGTTTCTTATCCCAACCGCTGAATGTGTAGTTGCAGTATTTGTCACTGTTTTTCAATGGGGTCGCACTGTTATATTCCGGCATTGCGCCTTCGACCACATTTTCGTCGACTTCCAATACGGTACCGTCGTAATTTTTCCAGGTGACGGTGTACTTGGTTTGCCCGCACCCAACCAACATTGGAACGCACATTAACGGCGTTATTAAATAAAAATATTTTTTCATACAAACGAATTATAGAACAAAAAAGACAAAATGGATTGTTTTGTAACGCTATTTGGGTTGATTTGAAGAAAAAGAGACGGAGGAACTGCGTTGATTTTGCGGCTGTTTCTAAAAAAAGTGGACAAAGTTTTAAAAAGTGAAAGGTTTTTTGTGCCTACAGCGCGAAAAAACATTTCTTTAATGCAAAAAACATTTCCTTTGTTAAAATTACCTTCCCTAGGAAGGGGAAAGATGAAAGAAAAGATCAAATCAACTCTAAAAAGCTTGGTTGGCAACTATGACATGAGTGGCCGCTACGCCAAAAAATACAATCTTTTCTACATTGTCGTTCTCGGCATGATTTCGGCTTTCGAAATCTATATGATCGTCAGCTGTATTGCCAGCGGTTTTACCTTCCCCCGCCACGATGTTTGGGTTTATTTCGGATGTTACGTGGGACTCCTTTTAGCTTGCCTTGCAACCATCACGATTCTTATTCTCGATAGGAAAAAGCAGCTTTCGGTGCGTTTCTTGTCTCACTCGACGAACGTGTTTATCACCATCATTACCATTTGGGCTTCGATAATTACTATCTTAGATTCGACCGTTGGCCATTACCCGGTTGTTTATTTGACTATCATCATCACAATCGGTGGCGTTATCGTTGTTAATCCCATCATCTATGTGGCTCTTACTGTTTTGACCGATGTCGCTACGCTTGTGGGGATCAATAACTTCGGTGGTGGATCGGTCTTAACGGGCGGTGATAACCTCAACCTCATTATCTTCATCGTCATGGGTATCTTCATCGCCTTCAGGAACTTCTTCGTAAGCGTCAGCGAATATAAAGCCATGAACGCCCTGAAGAAGGTCTCGCACACCGATATTTTGACTGGCATCAGCAATTCCACGGCTTACTTTGAACTAATCGATAAATTGAGCAAAGATAGCAATGGTGGCAAAGGCTACATCCTCTTCTTGATGGACGTGAACGGTTTAAAGCAGACCAACGACCATCTTGGACACCATTTTGGTTCTGAACTTCTCGTCCAAGCGGCAAAAGAACTTAAAGTGATTTTCGAAAACGATCGTCTATATCGTGTCGGCGGAGACGAATTCGTCGCCGTTATCACCGATAATTTCGATAGCGCCAGCTACAAGGCGACTCAAGTTGATGAAATCTTGTTCAACCATCCCATTGAATTCGAAGGCAAGCGTTTCGCTTTGTCCGTCGCCTGCGGGCATGCCGCATGGAATGAAGGGGAGACATTCAACGAAGTCTTCCAGCGCGCGGATTCGATGATGTATGAAAAGAAAAAGGTCATGAAGACCGAATTGACTTTCGGCGTCGAGTTACCGAATTAGTTCTTCTTATAAATCCTTATTACAAAAGCGATCTGAAGCTCCATTGAGTTCAACTCGAGGAGCTTCTTTTTTGAAGATTCGCTACTTTTGTAATAGTAGGGGGTCATCGTGAAAAGATCGGCTATTTCTTGGGCGGATAATTTTTCCACTGACGAAATGTGCTTTTCTTCGATGAGAGAGAAACCTGGCAAATCGGGTTCCTTTGGCTCATTAAGCCTAACTTCCTCATATAATGCTTTCTTCATTTCATAGAGGTGGTAGACATCGGGGAGAACACGAATGTAGTATCCTTCCTTTTTAGCGACCCTGAGGAATTCGGCTTCGTTTATTGGCGCGAAGCAATTTAAAAGAACGTCGGCGGATTCGCTCATTAAAGGGAGATAGTCCAAATTGCCGATGACGTATCCTATGCTTTTAAGGCCAAGTGCGTTTCTAGATGAGCAAGAAGACTGAATGGCGGATTTTGAAATATCGATTCCGACCGTTTCGATCTCAAGACTATTTTGGCAGAAAGAATGGATCGCGTTTGTGTAATAGCCCTCTCCGCAGGCGATGTCGGCGAAGAAGATGGCTTTCGATGGGTAATCAAGTGAAGCGATGGTGGAGGACAACTCGTTTTTTAGAATCGAATAATGGCCAGACTCCAAGAAACGTTTTCTGGCGGCGATCATCTCTTTTGAGTCACCTTCGTTCTCCGCGTGCCCTTGATTGGCCAATATCAGGTTCACGTATCCTTTTTTAGCCACGTCAAAGGAGTGATTATTTGGGCAAACGTATGACTTCCCGTTTTCTATAAGAGGGCTATGACAGCAGGGACATTTAAGGTTTCTCATTCTTTTTCCTTCACGCATATCCTAGCCATATTTGGCTACGCCTTCAATTTATTAAAAGATACCCTTAACGCCGTAATCGTCTAAAATAGTAAGGAAATAAGAAAGAAAGGCGCCTCGATATGGAAAATCACAAGATGGGCATAGGTCCCCTTTTGAATGAAGAAGGAAATCTCGCGGAACCCGGATATGCGTTTGGGTTAGTGAAGTCATACGATAGAAGCAAGATCAAAGCCCCTAAGTGGCGCATAAAAGAATGGGATTATTATTACGTCGGCAACAAAGATTACGGCGTGGCCCTCACCGTCGCCGATAACGGTTATATGTCTTTGGTCTCCGCTTCGATTTTGGAGTTTGGAGATAAACCAAACCAAATCACCATGACATCCATGGGACTATTCCCTATGGGAAAGCTAAAGCTTCCGCGCGATTCTAGAATCGGAGATGTCGTCTACGAAAAGAAAGGCATCGTCTTCAAATTCACCCATGAGGGATCAAGGAGAAGACTTATCTGCAATTACCCGGATTTCGGGGAAAAAGGACGCTTCTTCCATTGCGATATCTATCTTGAGGAAACAAATGGCCGCAGCATGGTCATCGCGACTCCTTTCAAGAAAAAAGGTCATTTCTATTACAACCAAAAGATCAATAACCAAAAAGCCGGCGGATACGCAAAACTTGGCGATAAGATCTATGACTTCAACAAGGCCTCTTATGGGGTTTTGGACTGGGGACGCGGCGTGTGGACTTATAAGAACACGTGGTTTTGGTCTTCGGTCAACGCCGAATATAACGGCCATAAGATTGGATGGAACTTGGGATATGGTTTCGGCGACACCAAAGCCGCCAGCGAGAACATGTTCTTCTTCGACGACAAAGCTTATAAGCTTCTCGACGTCAAATTCGATATCCCGGTGGACGATAAAAACAAAGATTCCTTCTTGGAGACATGGAACTTCCGTTCCTCAACGGGCGATATAAAAGTCAAATTTAGGCCCGTTCTTGATAGGGCTAGCGATACAAACGCTTTGTTGATTAGGTCGAATCAGCACCAAGTATTCGGCTATTTCACCGGTGCGATTATCGCCGATGACGTCGAATATTATTTCGAGGACATCCCCGGCTTTGCCGAAAAAGTATTCAATAAATGGTGATGACTGTTCTTAAAAAAGATAGTTGTTACTAAAGTAATTAGAATAAAAGTGTTGCATATATCCCGTTACTTGGCTATTATTGTCGAGCCGAAAGGCAAACAAGTATCGCGGGGTAGAGCAGTCTGGTAGCTCGCCAGGCCCATAACCTGGAGGCCGGTGGTTCAAATCCATCCTCCGCAACCAATTTGTTCA